>JAHRAP010000062.1 GCA_020027255.1 Nitrosopumilaceae archaeon
GTAAGTGATATTTTTTCGTCTTTTGACAATATATTTGCAAAAATCAGGTTTATCAAGTGTGTCAATCCCAGTATGACAGCTATTTTTTTATCATGTTCGGCAGCATCTATCGTAACGAATTTTGCAGACGGAAATAATGATTTTGCTATATGTAATTCGTTTTTAGCATCTTTTATTGGGATGGATATTATATTGTGTCCAGTTATATCTTTTATACCTGGTCCAAACATAGGATGTATACATATTGGATTTATTTTAGATGGAGTTTTTGAAAGGGCAGATACAGTTTTAGATTTTTGAGAAGATATGTCTATAAGATAAGTGCCTTTTTTCATTTCTTTAGATACTAACCTAATAATTTCTGGGGTTTTTCTGATAGGAGCACATAACATAACATAATCTGCATCTAAAACTGATCCAATAAGAGATTGTGATTTGATTGTAGTTGTACCTATTATTTGATTTTCTGGATCGTATCCTACAACTTCGAATTTATTATCTAGGAAATATTTTGTAAACCATTGTCCCATATTTCCTCCGGCACCTATTATTGTGATTTTCTTTTTCATGATTCACCATTCAATATATTGTTTAATATGTCCATACCCTCAATTAGTTGTTTAGTGTTCAGGCATACAGATATTCTAATAAAGTTTTTATAATTTCCAAATATAGTTCCAGGTGAAATAGCTAATCCACAATCAAGTAGTTTATTAGTAAGTGTCACACTATCAGCTGAATTTGGTAGTTTAGCAAATATATACATAGCACCGCTTGGTTCCATAAAACTCAATCCAGCGGATTTAGCTAGTTTAGCCAACATATTTAATCTAGATTTTATTATAATAGAATTATGAGAAACATCAGAATATAATGCTTTAAGAGCTACATATTGAATTGGAGATGAAACATTTGTCAAACACAAAGATTGAAGTTTAGCCATTTTATATATAATTTCTTGCGATGCGATCACATAACCAATTCTAAAACCAGTCATAGAGTGTGATTTTGAGAATGATTGAACTACTATTTTGTTTTTATATTCATAAGATGAAATACTTTTCCATGGCTTGTAAGCATAATTAGAATATATTTCATCGCTTAGGACATACAAATTATGTTCATTCGCAATTTTAATTATTTGATCTTGTAAATCTACATTCAAGATTTTACCTGTAGGGTTATTAGGGTAATTTAGCACAATCATTCTTGTGTTAGTATTTATCATGCTATTGATTTTAGATATATTTGGATCCCAATTGTTTTCAATACTTGTTTTGATTATACGTGTTTTAATTCCAAAATTAGATGCACAGTTTTTGTAAGCTGGCCACGATGGATCTATTATAATTATTTCATCTTCATTATCTAGAACTGTAGCCATGATTAAATAAATAGCAAATCTTGCACCGTGACAGATCATTATATTATCTCTTTGGATGTCAGAATTATGATACTGAGATAAAATTTTGTTAGCAATTGCGGAACGCAATTCGAGCATGCCTTCAGCATACCCATATTTTGTATATTTATTATCATATATTTCAGATAAAGCTTGTTTAACGTTTATCGGAGGTGGAAAATCTGGTTCTCCAACTTCCATATGGATTATTTTTTTACCTTTAGCTTCAAGAGATTTAGCACGTAAAAATATAGAGGTATTACGTTTGTTATTATTTTGTATTTTTATTGACTCGCATAAAAGGAAATTAAGAAATTTGGCGGCAAATGATTTATCCAAACTTATATCATCACATAGAGAAATTACTTTGTTTCGAAGGTTATCTTCACGTACTTCGTCAGTTATTTCTAATCCCAAATTATTTTTAAGATCTCCTATTTGTTTTGATATATCAATCCTGATTTTAAATAATTTAATCATTTGCAATGTGACAGAATCCATTTCTCTTCTAAGTTTAGTGATTTTTGACATGGTTTTAAATAACAGGCTTTAGGAAACCGCCTTGCAATGCGTGATCTGCTAATGTTAATGACACCAATGAATCTACTATTGGAGGAGCTCTTGGCACAACACATGGATCATGTCTTCCTTTGATGCCCAGCTTAGTATTTTGTTTTTTGTCTATATCCACTGTATTTTGGATTTTACCGATCGAAGAAGTGGGTTTAAAAGCAATACGTACGATAATTGGCGTCCCTATTGATAACCCACCCAAAATACCACCAGAATTATTAGTAGTAGTAGTAATTTTATTATTTTCTATAACAAATTCGTCATTATTTTGAGAGCCAAATTTATTAGACGCTGCAAATCCAGAGCCAAATTCCACTCCTTTAACAGAAGGTATAGAATATAGTGCTTTGCTGAGATCTGATTCCAATGAATTAAAAATTGGAGATCCAAGTCCGACTGGCAAATTAACAGTAATAGATTCAATTATACCTCCAACAGAGTCACCAGATTTTTTAGCCGACTTAATTGCGGTTATCATATCATCAACAGATTCTTGATCAGGACATCGTATTTCATTTGAATATATAGAATTCATCATATTCTTTGTAGGGTTGTTTTTGATTTTTATATTACCAATTTGTATAGTGTACGAATTTGTTTCTATCCTCAATGTAATTTGGAGTAATTTTCGAGCTATTGAACCACCCAATACATATGTAGCAGTCAATCGTCCTGAAAATCGTCCACCGCCTCTGAAATCATTAAATTGTTTATATTTTACGGATGCAGGATAATCAGAATGGCCAGGTCTCATTTTTGTTATTAAATTGTCGTAGTCTCCAGAACGTTGATCTTTGTTCCATATTACCATTGCTATGGGAGCACCTGTTGTATATCCACGAAATACTCCAGATATGATGGAAACCAGATCGTCTTCTTGTCTTTGTGTAGAAATAGCATATTGTCCTGGTTTTCTTAAATTAAGCATGGGTTGTATATCATTTTCATCTAATTCCAAGCCAGCAGGACAGCCATCTAACACAGCTCCAATACACTTACCATGGCTTTCTCCAAAGCTAGTTAATACCAACCTAGATCCTAATGAATTAGTAGACACTAATTATTAGATTTTATTTTGTTCATATAACTTTTACACAGTTTCGTTAATTTTCCCGCCTATTTTGGTTATATCACGAATGAAATCCGGATACGATATGTTTACAGATTCACTGTCTGTAATAGTGCAATTACCTATATACATTCCAGCTATACAAAATGCCATAAATAGTCTATGGTCTTTTTCTGGATTAAATTTTGTACTTTTGAGAATGCCAGTATTTTGTATTATAATGCCATCTTCTTTTTCTGTTATAAACAAATCTAATTTTTTAAATTCTCTTGCAATAATTGATATTCTATCCGTTTCTTTATATCTAGCATGACTGACATTAAAAATTTCTATAGGTTTATTTGATTTTAGAGCCAATATAGCAACTGGTGGTAATAAATCAGGATTGTTTTCAAGATCAAATTTTCCTCCTCTGAGTTTTTGTGGTGGATTCACAGAAATCGTATTTTGATCAAATGTTACTTCCACTCCAAGTGTGTTTAAGATATTAATAATTATGTTATCTCCCTGAGGCAAATTATTTTGCGAGATTTTAATTTTCAATTTACGGCCTACTAAAACGGCTGCAGATAATAATAAAGATAAACTTGAAAAATCAGACGGTACGTAAAATGCAGTGCCTCTATATTTTTGGAAATCTATACGATATTTTTTATATTTAGATATAATATCAACATTCACTCCAAATTGCGCCATAGTAGCTAGAGTTGCATCTACATATTGTTTAGAAACCAAATTATTTTTGATCATAATGATTAATCCTTCTTTAAGACATGGAGCGATCATTAGTAATGAAGAAACGAATTGACTAGAAACATTTCCTTGAATTATAGCTTCTTTTGTGCCAGATATTTTGCCAGTTATTGTTAATGGTGGTTTTCCACCATATGAAGAACATTTAGCCCCTAGAAAAGTCAAAGTTTTTAAAATAGGAGACATAGGTCTTTGTTTAAGACTGTCATCTCCAGTCAATGTGATTGGTTTATCAAATAATGAAGAAATAGCTATGGCCATTCTCATGGTTGTTCCAGAATTTTGTGCATCAATAAATGTAGATCTTAATAGTAGCTTATTATTATGTATAGTTATAGTATTTTCAATTTTATTGATTGTTGCACCAAAGTTTGTACAAGCATTTATGGTAGCTATAATATCGTTGGAGTCAAGTGCGTTTATTATGGTACTTTCACCGTTTGCTAAAGATGCTAAAAAAATAGCTCTATGAGTATAAGCTTTGCTAGGAGGGCAATTTATAGTTCCAGTCAATATAGATTTTGCAATATCACAATTCATTGATTTGAGGTTTATTGTTATTAATACAAGTTAGCAATATTTGACCGTCACAATAAGATTTAAATACATTTTTAATAGCAGTTAAATTTTGTTGTTTAGTTATAGCAGCTATCGCAGTACCGTTACCAGAGGTGGATGCTGCAATAGCACCTTTTTCTATTAATGAGATAATTAAATCTGGGCTTGAATTAAAGATTAATGAAGTAGCCATACCATTGAGCGTCATCGCATTCCAATAATTTGAATTTTTGGCCAGAAGCCAAGCTTTATGGAAAATGAAATCAAGTTTTTGTAATGAGCGTACATGTTTACGTGTATGATGTTTAGGTATAAATATAACTATCGATAATTGTTGGTTGCATTTTTCAGATTTAATTATTTTATTTTTTATGTTATTTGTAACTATAAATCCGCCATAATAACATCCGCATGCATCATCATATGCACCAGTCATACTAACACCAGCTCGTAACGATGCATTTACACCAGCACAAAGTAATTTAGATTCTGATAATTTTAATTTAAATAATTTGTTGCAAGCAATTGCAACACCTGTTGAGAATATGCTAGAACTTTTCAATCCAGAACCTATTGGCACTTCAGAGTCTACAGATATGTGCAATTTAGTGTTTTTCAATATGTTAGAAGGCACTATTTGTTTTATTACTAATTCTAGAAATTTAGAATTATGTACGTTTTTAGTGCCTAACAATATACCTTCGCCACTACTACTCCGAACAGATATTGATGTTTTAAGCGATGTTCCTAATGTAGCACCTTTTCCAGTAGCAATAGCATTGACGATAGAAATTGCGCCGTTCATCAATACCCTAACTTCAGACAACTAGAACCCACGCAACATTGCCTGTTTCATAACATCCAATGGCGCAGTTCTGTTGTGCCATAATTCAAATGATCTAGCAGCTTGATAAAGAAGCATTTCATATCCATAAATAATGACAGCATTTTGTTTTTGTGCTTGTTTGACAAGGTTTGTATGCATAGGGCGATAAACTAGATCATATACTATGGTGTTTTTTTTGATTATCGTATCTGATATTAAACTTAGTTCATTATTCAATCCTAATGGCGTGGCATTAACAATTAGATCATAATCATATTCATGTTCATTAATTTCGCTGATATGAATTGTTTTCACATTCATTCCAACACTTTGAGAAAGTTTAGATATTTGTTTGGCACGTTTAGGATCATTATTAGCTACAATAATATTTCTAACATGTTCTTTGGAACATGCTGCAATCACAGCACGAGCAACACCTCCAGCACCAATTAATAATATAACATAATCATTCATAGATATGTTACGTTTTTTAAGCGGTTCAATAAATCCAAAAATATCAGTGTTATAACCTTTGAGTACGCCATTGTTATTTACTATTGTATTAGCAGCACCTGTTTTATGACAATCATTATCAAGTTCATCTAGATAATTCAATATTGTTATTTTATGCGGTATAGTAACATTGAAGCCAGATATTTGAATTGATTTTAAAGATCGTATTCCAGATTCTAACTCTTGTTTTTTGATTTTATATGCGATGTAATTACAATTCATCTTCAAGTTTTTAAAGGCAGCATTATGAATAATTGGAGACAATGTATGATCTATTGGATCCCCGATAACAGCAAAAGTTTTTAGATCAATATACTTCATTATATTATAATATTATACGAGATTTTTATTTTTTTTGTCGTACATAGATATTATAATATATTATTAATGGTGTTTGATCATTTACTTTTTAAATAAATTAGTTGATATGATAATTCATGGCTAATTTTGTGTCAAATACAAACATGAAATTAATTTATGTCTTGATAGATGGCGTAAGTGATGGCATATATAAACAATCACGTGAGACTCCATTGGAATTAGCTGCTACACCTAATCTAGATTTATTAACAAAAAATGGTGCCATGGGCGAAGTAATACCAATCAAAAAAGGAATAGCTCCAGAATCAGATATCGCAGTATTCAATATGTTAGGATATAATTTCAATGATTGTCAGTATCCAGGAAGAGGTGTCGTAGAAGCAATAGGTGCGGGGATAGATTTCAATAGTGGAGATATTGCATTACG
>JAHRAP010000096.1 GCA_020027255.1 Nitrosopumilaceae archaeon
TCTACTACTTATATTCTTATTGGTATTTCTACAATTACTATTTTGTACTGGATCAAAGTAATTAAAAAAATGGTTGTCAATAAAAAACCACAATACACCAATATAGAAAATGATACAAAGAATTGGATGTTTGATCTGATAAAAGATAACGACGAAATTGTTTTTGTGGCAGAAGTGCCAGGTCCAGTAGAAAAAATAACTGTAAGGTTGATTGAATCTACGTTGTATATAAAAAGTGTTAATAATTTTTCTAAAAACGTTTTCGTAGAAGGTTCCAACGATATGAAGATTTATGATTTCAAATATAAAAATGGAGTTTTAACTTTACGTATTAAATCATAAACTTTTGGCCATTTCTAGTTTTTGTGGAAGATATTTGTCAGTAATATTGGTTAGTCCATATTTCGAGAATGCCTCTAATTCAGCTTTACGTTTTATTTTTAAGAAAACATCTAATTCATTTTTCCATATACCTTGTTGGTATCTTGGATCTTTTTTCAGATCATGAATTCTTTTAATATCAGATTCTGTCATTGGGATCGTAGGTAATTTGTATTTTTCTATATCACTGGCCCATACACCGATCCATTTAGCGTCAGGTACTGTTAATTCTCTCAGATGCGCAGCATTTGCAGATCCAGATTTTATGACCATTGCAATATGCTCTCCATAAACATCGCCGTCAGTAAGTATAACTACAGGAAGATTTAGTTCCTCATGTAACCTTCTAAGTAAATATCGTGTGGACCTAGGCGCCTGACCCGCGGTATCTATTATAATAGATTTAAATTTCTTATCCACTTGTTCCTCTACAAATCTAGTAAATAGACCTCCTTTTTCTATTGCAATAACCAGATCAGCGCTAGTTTCAATTAATTCAGCACTACTTAAGCTAGGACCTATAAGATAACCGTCAGGATGGTCTGATAGATTTGTTCTTTTTCCTTCATATCCAGGCACAGTGTATTCTATAACAAGATCTCCAAATACACTACTTCTTTCTTCTGGGAATATATGTAGATCTTCTCGCGGTCTAGATAAGACAGATTCTAGATCAACGATAATATTATCTGATTCAGGCTGATCTTCAAAATCTATAGAAAAAGCTTGAGAAGAATAATAAATATCTCTCAATGTAGATGATTTTTTTTCTTTGATCAATCTGTTTGCAAAAAATGCCAACCATGTAAGCTGTGTAAAAGATCGAAGCTGAGAGATATTCTTAGAATTTCTAATACTAGCGCTATTACCAAGCACATATTGTCTTAATTTTCTATCATAGATTATGTTTCTAGTAGATCTGCTTGGTATCAAGAATTTTGGAAATACACCGTTATCCAAATCTTCATATATTTTAACACCATGATTTTTCAATAGATCATACAATAATTTATTTTTTTTAGTTTCTTTATATCTCAATTTATTTCATTAAATATTTTTTTGTAATTTGGTTCTTGCAAGTTGTTAGATAATTCTGTACAAAATTTGGATATTAATGGAATGTATGTGAAATAAAGGTCAACTCGTTTTTTCTCCATAGCAGCTTTGCCTTTTTTGGACATGTATGATGATAATTTTCTAGCTAGGAATTGTAAAGCCAATTTCAATTCACGTTCTATTTCATTTCGATCTGCAACATTTTCTTTGCCGACTGTTTTATATGGAATTCTGGTAGAGCATATATGTGATACTATGATCAATGGAGAATCATTTTTGATTTTGTACCTGTTCCAATCAATATCATTAATGATTTTAAACACCACGTCACTACTTTCGTCATAAAGCAGAGGTATCCTGTTAGCAAATCTATATAATTTTGTTCCTTTGATCGATCCACCATAAGCAACACCTAATTCCACAATAAATGGAAAGCCAGAATATGCAGATGCTTTACGTTGTATAACAAATATGAAATCAGGATTGAAAAATTTTTTGATACCTTGACGAAGTAGATTTTCACCTAAAGGAGCTAAACAGCTTGGATCAGGAGATAAGAAATCAGTGAATTTTTGCAATGAATCACTTAGATGAACTAATTCTTGGTTAGTCATCATCATTATTCTTTTTTCCGGTTTAAATTGTGCAAATTCAGCAAATTTTTCTGCAGTATGCCTACCAACTCTTTGAAATTGTTTAGTTAAGAATATAGATAATGAATCTCCTTTAACTTCGTTAGCTAAATATTTGTAATAAAAATTTGATCTATCTAATTTGATGGTAAATGATTTAGATTTATTATAATCCAAATATGTTAATGTGTTATTCATTATATCAATATCATCTACTTTGATTTGCATAGCTTGATCAAAATTTAATTTCAGACATGACATAATTGCCAGTATTATTTTAGTTTGTGTAGACAAATAAGACCATCGTTTTTTGATTGCTTTCATGATTTTGCCATCATTTGAATTACGATGATCATCGTTATGCATTTTCAATTCTTTGTTGATTTTTTCAAGGATATTTTTATTTAAATTTGGAATTTTATAACTTGTTTCAGAAATTAGTCTTCTAAGAGTCTCGACATCAATTCCATATGGATGCGGTTTTGTTATTGTGGGCGGTCTTGGTATCGATTTAGTAATTTTATCATATTTATATTTATTTCCTTTGGGATCATGAAATTTTATTGATGCATAAGGAGTTATTAATGATGTTTGGTATATATAATCACGAATTTTAGAGCCTGCTTTAGAATAATCACCTTCCAAACATATACTAATAGCCAATCCTTTTTTTTTAGTTTTGTTAACAACATGTTTTATTATGATCGGTTTATTCTTTTGTATGTCTAATAACATTTCATATTCATGTTGGTTGCGACCGTCTATGGAGCTATTAACATGCACAGGAGTATTTGTAGTGATTTGGCCGTAAAGTATAGCCATAGTGGCGCCTAATCCAAACATGCCTCTAGCTTGTTTTAATCCAAATTTAGATCCATATAACACTGTACCAAAAGCTAATGGTACATGTTTTGGATCAACGCCAGGACCATTATCACTTACTGTTAAAATATAATATTTAGGATCAGATTGTTGTTGGTTTACTGATGTGATGTTGATAAATATATTAGGTAAGATACCATTTTGATCACATGCGTCTAGTGAATTTTCGACTAATTCACGAATAGATGTATAAATAGATCTAGTCGGATTGCTGAATCCAGCAAGATCACGATTTCGATAAAAAAATTCGCTAGGAGATATTTGATTAAATGGTTCTTTTTCAAATGACATAATTATCTTCCCAGAGTTTTAATTTATCCAATTTTTCGTATTTTTTAGCAAATTCTAGTTTTTTATATACAGTGTTATGCATACTACCATTAGAAAGTGAAATAATTGTATCTATTGCTAATTTAACGTTTTTATAATGACCGATAACACTAACTGTTTTTCCATATATAGAAATTTTTGTGTTCGAAAGACGTTCTATGTTTCTTTTAGCTTTTCCGTTTTCGCCTATTATTCTACTTTTGATCCTAAAGATTTTCGAGATGGATTTGCCAGCAAAATTTTTTAAATTAATCACTTGTAATGATTTTTTTTCATCCAATAAGTCCATTGCATTAGATGGAGAAAATCCACGCCCTATCGCGATAATCATTTCAATAGATCTGAATGTATCAACATTTGAATTTAGAGAAGAAGATTTGATTGATATTTCGCCAGTGTCACTATTTATTTGTATTTCAACACAACAACGTTTTTCTATATGTTGTTTAGTTTTTCCTGATTTACCAATTAGTACGCCTACTCGATCTATAGGTATTTTCATTGTTTTTTCAAATAACATTTTTCACCGAGTAAAATACATCTATTGGATGATATACCACCAAACCTTTATTTTTAAAAAAATTAGACATGTTATAAATATCTCTTTTTAATAACATGTTAGCATTTAAATGTGATATAGGGACCGACGAACTTAAATCAAAAAACATTAAACCGTCATTAGTTTTGAAAATGTTAAAGCTTGATAGATCGCCATGAACGAGTTTAGCGTTTCTATAGAGATCAGTCAAGATTTGAACAAAGCAAGTGTAATCATGTTGTGTAGGAATTGATTCCGCAAGTGTTTTATTTGGAATGCCATTAACTCCAACAAAATTTAATACTAAAATATTTTTAAATACATAAATAGGTTTTACTACAGACACATTATGTCGAATGCAATGTTTCAAATTTTGGAATTCTTGTTTTGCCCATGATTCTATTGTATTTTTTGAATTATTCAAATACATAGAACCTTTACGGTATCTGATATACATATGACGTTTTTTAAATATAGAATTTGTTGTTAAGTATATTTTTAATGCCACATCGTTACCATTTTTATCTACAGCCCAGAACAATACAGACTCTTTGCCAGCTTTTAATGGACCATTTACATATGATATAATGTTAGAATTGAATAAATGGTGTAATGCAATCATAGTATTCTTATCAAATGAAGTGTTTGGAATGAATCTATGATTAGATCTCTTATTAGTTTTCTTTAATTTATTTTCTGTTTTAGCTATAATTTTATCATATGTATACATAATTCAATTAGTAATTAGTAAAACCATCATACTAAAAATCTTTTGGCAAATGATTGTTGCTTTTTAGCCAATCTACTTGTGGTAATGTAAATCTCCATATTATATCACCACGTTCAGTATTTTTAAAATCCCATGGTGCTATAATGACTATATCGTTATCGCGGATCCAAATACGTCTCTTTAATTTACCTCGAATTCTACCACGTCTAACTATGTTATCAGTACATTTTACTAAAACTTGATCGCTACCAAGAAGTTTTATAACTCGCCCTAGCAGTTCACCGTCTCCAGGCAGAACTACTTCTTTTAATGCACTTTCATTAAGCACTTTTCTTTTTCCCACATATATTATGATGTGATCTGTAGAATATAATTGTGATGTTATGTTTGAAAAACAATTAGAAATTGCACATTATTTATTTTTTTAATTCCGTTTTTACATCCAATTCCAGAATCTATTGCCAGCGATATTATATTATTACCCACCATATTGATTATAGAGGAATTAGCAAGTAGATCTGATGCAGTATTACTGTTTATACAATTATCACCAAAACAAGATTTACTAATATACAAAATTAGATTTTTATCAACTAATTTTTTCCCCAACAAATAATTATCACATATATTGAGCATGAAATTGTTTTGGTATGAATTAAGACGATACGAAAATTTATGCATATTTGCTCTTGATTGTAGATTTAGCTCCACATGCTTCACATATCAAAAATGATATTCGATTTTCTTTTTCAATTTTAGTGTCTTGGCTTTTACATGTTTGACATTCTACATAATCTTTAACGTATATTTGAAATAAACGTGTGAAATCTTCAGGATCTCTTTTTCCAGCAAACATAGCTTGATCACCTATTCTTTCAGCAGGAACTGCGAATTCTTTGGACAAGTATTGAAGAATTTTATTTGGATCTCGTCTTAACGTTTTCGGGAATTCAACAAAATTACGTAAAAATGTTTTTTGTCCCTCCCACATTATGTCTACCAATGGCAATTCAAAACGTGTTGTTATTTTTTTCTTGTTTTTAGATACATTATTTTGGATGTGTTGTAATAAATTTTCGTATTCTGATATTTCCAACAAGTATCAATATTTATTTGCTCAATATGTATTTTTTTAAAAAATTACGTTTGTGGTATTTATTACTTTAGTTTACCTATTCTAAAAATATTAGTACCACATTCAGGGCATAATCCTTTAACTGCTGGTCGACCATTTTTAAGTTTAGTTTCTTTAGGATTTTTCATATCTCTTTTTGTTCTACATTTTACACAATACGCTGTGACCATACAAATTCTAATTAACATAATCATATTTAAGGTACTGCCAAGCATATCAAAGCTACATCAAATTAGAATATTACGATCAATCAAAGTGTTTATTAATGCAATATGCAATATAAATGAAAATTGAGTGGGACAGTTGCTTAAAAAATATATTGTTTGGATTTTGATTGCATCGTTACCATGTGGCTTATTTATATTATATAGTTATTATACTAATTACAAAAATTTACGTGATGATTGTATTTCAGATATTAATGAAATATATGATATGCTAAATGATGATATTACCTACTGGTTTAAAAATATGCTACACGACAATATTCCAATACAAGAATATAT
>JAHRAP010000006.1 GCA_020027255.1 Nitrosopumilaceae archaeon
TTGTTATTACGTAATGTTTCAGTCACAATATTTTCAAAATTTCTCCAACTTATATTTACAGAAACTAGATCTATAGGAACGCCTGTATTTATCAAATTTATTGTGTTAGTTAATTCATTATTACTTCGATTCAACAAGTTACACCAACGTATAATTATTTTAGCAATTAATATAATTTTAATTTATCAAGTTAATTTTTATTTTGTGCCAATGACAAATAAAGTTCCAATTTCTCGTCGCCATTGTGTTGTATCAAATTTATCAACAATTTGTTTAATTTGTGTTTTAAATCCAACATTTTGGAACATTTCATACCAATCATTTTTAGAACGCAGATCCATTTTTAGATTCATCTTAATAGGCCAGCTAATAGATTCATAATTATCACTATAAAAATCAGTACCACAAAAAAATTTGCCTTGTGGTTTTAGCAGATTATATATCTTATGTAATATTTTTTCCATCGGAACAATATAATAAATTGATTCCATTGAAAATATATAATCGAATTTAATGTTGAAATCATATGTCATAACATCACCCACAAGATAATTTTCCTTATATGATTTTTTTTTACTTAATGCATTCTCTATCATTTTGCGACTATTATCTATACCTACAGATTTTTTACAATGTAACAGTTTGGAGACTTCCCTCAACATCCAGCCGTTACCACATCCAATGTCCAAAAATGTGAAATTTTGATTCAGTTGTATATATTGCAAGAATTTGAGCGTGGTTTTTTTATGATTTATTTCCATCGATTCACTTTTCCCGTTTTGCGCCCAAGTATTAAAAATATATTTATCGTCAGAGTGGATAGATGATTCATCCATATAACAGATATTATAAAATATAAAAATATATTTCAATACATATGAACTATATGTAAATTGAATTTATTTTATGCTCAAATTGAAATTATTCCAACAAATATAGAGACAAATACAATTGCAATAGTATTTAACAATTTAATCACTGTGTTTAATGCAGGTCCAGCAGTATCTTTATACGGATCTCCTATAATATCACCTACAACAGCTACTTTATGCTCTTCAGTTCCTTTATTACCTTTCATTTCTATTAGTTTTTTTGCATTATCCCATGCACCTCCAGTATTTGCTAAATGATAAGCTAAAAATATTCCAGTCACAACTGCACCCATTAATAACCCAGCTACAGATTCTGGTCCCAATAACAAGCCCAAAATAATTGGAGATGCAATAACAATAAATGCAGATTTCCATAATTCTTTTAATGATGCAATAGTAGAGATATCAACACATTTAGCATAATCTGGTGTCGATTTACCAGCAAGAATGCCAGGATTACTTTTAAATTGAGATCTGACTTCGTCTACCATTTTAGATGCAGCTCTAGAAACGCCGTCAATTAGTTGACTTGTTATGAAAAATGGAATTAAGCCTCCTGCCAATAATCCTATTATCACAGATGGGTTTGTAAGGCTATAATCAAATTGTTCATTAAACACTTCAGATGCCTCAAATTGAAATGCTTGGATCATAGCAAGAGCGGCAAGAGCAGCACTTGCAATTGCAAATCCTTTGGTAACAGCTTTAGTTGTATTTCCTACAGCATCAATTTCATCAGTAACGTCACGATTTTTTTTACCCATAGATGTCATTTCTACAATACCACCTGCATTATCTGCTATAGGACCAAATGCATCTATACTTAATACAATACCAGCCAAACTAAGCATAGACATAGCAGTTAATGAAGTACCAAAAATACCATATAGAAGAGATTGAGATTCGTCAGGGGCAGCGTTAGATGATATTACAAATGAGATCATTATAGCTATAATTAATGCAATAACCATAGGTCCAGTTGATTGCAACCCTTTAATTATTCCAGTTAAAGTTAATGATGCATAACCCCATTTTGCAGAATCTGAGATATCTTGGACTGGCTTGAATTTATGATTAGTGTAATGATCTGTAATTTTTTGTATTATCGGTACAAGTAAGACTCCTATAACAGTAGTGCCAAATAAGGCATATGCCAAATTTGTTTGTCCCAGATAGAAATGAGTCAAAACAAAATTTAATACTATTGCAATAGATGCAGATACATAAAATGATTTGTTAAGTGGTTTCATAACATCAGAAGTATTATCATTTGATCGTGTTATTAAAACTCCAAATATTGATGAGACCATTCCAGATATTCCAATTAAGATTGGATAGAGTAAATTGCTTTCTAATCCTATTAATGAAGCTATCAACATCGATGCAAGCATTGTCACAATATATGATTCATAAATGTCAGATCCCATCCCAGCTGCGTCACCTACATTATCTCCTACGTTATCAGCAATTGTGGCAGGGTTTCTTGGGTCGTCTTCAGGAATATTAACTTCTACTTTGCCTACAAGATCTGCGCCCATATCTGCAGCTTTGGTAAAAATTCCGCCGCCTATTCGTATAAATAATGCGATAAGACTTGCGCCTATACCCACACCAGCAATTGTTATAGGGTCAGGAAATAACGAATATAGAATAGCTATTGCTAATATAGCCATTGCTGGTACTGCTAACCCCACAGTAGCACCACCTCTAAATGCCAAAATGAAAGTTTTGGAGAGCCCGTCATTAGTTGAATTTGCAGCTCTAATAGCTGTTTTTACAGTTATTTTTAGAGATAAGAATCCAGCAATAGCTGATAATGCCGCACCCATTGCAAAAGCTATCCCATTTGTATATCCGATGAAATATGATATAGTTATAGAAATAATTACCGCTATAGGTATAATTATTTTCATTTCACGTTTTAAAAATGCAGCTGCTCCAGATTTCACAGCTTCTGAAATTTCTACCATGTGTTTAGTGCCAGTTTTTTGCTTCGAAATCCACATTACAAAGATTCCAGAAATAACTAATGCCACACACGATATTATCAAAGCTAAAATAATCAATATATTCATTTATGTATGCATGCCGAATTGCGGGAAATATAAATCATTGATTATTTATTATTCAACGTAATAACTAAACATATAAAAATATAGAATGTGACAGCATATCAATTTATTATTAATTTAATCAAGGTCAGATTTTTTATTTTAATCACAATATATTCATTCAGCCACCTATTTCATCATACCTTTGATTCATATATCGCATTAGTGTTAAAACATTTTTTCGTATTTCATTATTAACCTTAACTACAACCAAACCTTCATTAGGTTGTCCATATAGAATTACGTAATTTTCAGGAGCATAAATACATACAGGTATTGTTAGCAAGTCTTCTTCGCCTGAAACTATTATTCTAACAGGTTTTGTCAGTCCAAATGCAGTTTTTATAGTTTTAATACTATCTTCTGTTATTTGGCCTGGAGGATTATTGCAATATAAATTAGTTTTGGTGTTTCTATTTTGTATTGGTTTTCTTGCGATCCTTTTTTCATTATTATCTATTATTTGTATTGATGGAATTAGATTGAAATTCAATAATTTTTCTGTGGTAGTATCACCAATAGTGATGAATTGAGAATCATTTAACAGAGTCTTAATAGTATTTTTATCACTTTGTTTATTTCTTAATAATATTCCCAATGGATTTGTAAATTTCTGGCGATATTCGTCAGGGAGGTAGAAATACATGTGAAAGATTTGCCAAATTAGTTAATTTGAGCTATTATTACTATTTTCGGCTTTAATTTTGGTAGCAAGTATACTACATTGTGCAGCTATGTTCTTTGCAGTAGAATCAAAAGCATTAGCAGTTACAGATTTAATATTTTCGAGAACAACAGGTTTACCAACATCTGATCCCTGCATGATTGAAGTGTTGAGCGGTATCTCCCCAACGAATGGTATATTATATTTTTCGCTAACTTTTTTTGCACCACCGTCACCAAATATGTAATGTTTTGTATTACAATTAGAACAAACGAAGTAACTCATATTTTCGACTACTCCTAGAATTGGTATATTCAATTTATCAAACATGCCGATAGCTTTTACAGCTACATTACTTGCCATATCTTGAGGCGTAGTAACAACTAGAATTCCAGTTATCGGTATAGTTTGTGCCAAAGTTAGAGGAATATCACCAGTGCCAGGAGGTAAGTCTACAATCAAGTAATCAAGATCACTCCAATTAGTATCAACAAGAAATTGTTTTAATATTCCAGAGATTATCGGGCCTCTATAAATTGCGGCTTGATGTTCTTTTTCCGCAAAGAATCCAAATGAAACTACTTGAATCCCATGAGATATCATAGGTTGTAATTTATTATCATTCACTTCCATGTAAGCTTTTTTGATACCTAGCATCAATGGGATACTAGGACCATATATATCAGCGTCCAATAAGCCAACTTTGGCACCAGTTTTTGATAATGCCAATGCTAGATTAAGAGATATTGTAGATTTGCCGACTCCTCCTTTGCCACTTGCCACACCAATAATATTTTTAACCGTAGACAAAGCAGCATCATCTAATGAACGCCCCTCCATAACTTTTGCAGTTACAGCCAGATCAAATTTTTTTATGCCTTCTAATGAACCTATAGCATTTCGAACATCTTCTTCTATTTCAGAGTTAAAAGGACAAGCTGGCGTAGTTAATTCTAATGTAAATTTCAAATTACCATCATCGAGTTCTAAATTTTTTATCATACCCATTGAAACAATATCTTTTTTAAGATCTGGATCAATAACTGTACTTAATTTATCAAATACTTGATCAACACCAACCATACAATAAAATTTCATGTACATTATTTAAAGATAAAGTGGCCAATAAGTAAAAATTATTACAAATACAAAGATTCATAAATTAAGTAATCATAATTTATTTAGTTGTTTTCTATATCTA
>JAHRAP010000020.1 GCA_020027255.1 Nitrosopumilaceae archaeon
CTTCTTTGGTTATTGGAATTTTTTTAGCTTGTTCTATTATATCTTTCTGGTTTTTATAATTTACATTTAACAAAACATATGCTTCATTCATCATTATATTACTATTAAAATATATTAAAAGTCTTCTCTTTCACTAAAAAATAATAAATTTATTTAACTCCGCCAAAAATATTTGTTACGGTTTTGGCTAATTTTTCAATATTTACTTTAGGGCTAGCTGAAACCAACAAAGTTATTTTGCTGATTGGAAATGGAAAACTTATTAATACAACTTTGTCTCGACGAGCTGCTAAATAATTTATAGGACCCAAGCTTTTATCGTATTCTTTTCTGATTGATAATTTTGATACAAATTCCATGAACATTTGTAATTTTATTTCGTCTTCTTCAAGTGGTTTAATTTCTTTTTTGAAGCCTCCAAATATCAGATTCCCGTGTACATCAATTATTCCAGCAAATCTAATATAATTTTCGTCTAATAATTCATTACAATTATTTTCGTATATCTTATATAATATGTCATTTTTGTTTATCAATGTTATATTACAACTATCACACAGAGATTTTTTTTGTCATTTCGATAAAAATAAAAGTTGGTATTTATTCTAATTTCATAATTTTGTTTATAAGTTTATTATGATCTATATTAGTTTCTGTAGTCACATATAATAAATGATTTTTTCCTGCAGGCATTGTAATTCGTTTTACTTTTTCGTATTCTGCTATCACATATTTACATTTTCCCAGCTTGCGAGATAATTCTTTTCTAGACTTCCAAGATTCAGCTGCCACAACCAATGATTTTGCACTTTCTTTACTTGTTAATTTGTTTGCTATAGATTTTGGTCTCGCACTATATACTACTTTGCCTTTCATATCACATACAGTGACTATACGCACAAATTTACTCATGTGTATTATTTTGTCAGCAATCTTCTGAGCTTCCATATGAATGTGACTATATAGATAATGATAAGTGTTTTGTTGCATTGTAAATAGTATTTATACTCTAACAGCTATTCAATAAATTAGTTGTCAAGATATCAACCACCAAGAGTGCAAGTAAATGTAAACAAAATTAAAGTAATATCTATTGGGATGATATTATTAATAATTACAGGAGTAGTTACAACATCTTCAGTAAAAATAGTGGATGCAGGACATAGAGGAGTCTTGTTACATTGGAATGCAGTAGATACTAACAATCCGCCACTAGAAGAAGGACTTCATTTTGTAACGCCTTTTGCAGATGATGTAATAAACATAGAAGTACGTACACTAAAATATGAGAAATCTACCACATCAGCTTCAAAAGATCTTCAAACTGTTTCAACTACTGTCACTGTTAACTATCACCCATCACAAGAATCAATTCATTTTTTGTATAAAGAACTAGGACTAGATTATGAAAATAGGATAATACAACCAGCAATAGAGGAAACAGTAAAGCAAGTAACTGCAAAATATAATGCCGAAGAATTGATTACAAAAAGACCATTAGTAAAATCAGATATAGAAGCATCAATCAGTGAAAGACTTGCCGGATTCAACATAATAACAGAGGTAATGTCAATTACTGATTTTCAATTTTCGACTTTATTTGCACAAGCCATAGAATTAAAAGTTGAAGCTGAACAAAAGGCACTAAAAGCTGAAAACGATCTAAGACGTATCAAAGTAGAAGCTAAACAACGAGAAGCACAAGCAGTAGGAATAGCACAAGCAAATATTGCAGAAGCAAATGGAGAAGCAGAGGCCATCAGAATAATAAATGAAGCTTTGTCAAAAAATCCAAATTATTTGGAATGGCTAAAAACTCAAGCTTGGGATGGAAAACTCCCATTAGTAGTTGGAACTTCAGGTACACCATTCATTCAAATACCAACAAACCATTAATTTTTTTATATCAAAAAACTCAGTAAAAATTATAAAATCAAAATGTTTTTCCACTATTTTTAAATTTATCACGAATTGCATCATACATTAATAAAAATTGTTCTGGATCATTCTGTCTGTAATATCTTTCTAATTTGAAAATTTCAGAACGTGACAAGATGTCACCTTTAATTTTATAATATTCGGAAATTATTTCAAATTGAGTTTTTCGAATATTATATTTTTTCAAAGTAGAATTAACAGATTTTTTACAAATAAAATCATAAAAAATATAATGGTAAAATAAATATCCAAAT
>JAHRAP010000032.1 GCA_020027255.1 Nitrosopumilaceae archaeon
ATAAAAACACGAAAATGGGCATCCAGCCAGTCTAACGAATAATGTTTTTGTGCCATAAAATATACCTTCGCCTTCAATGGATGTAAATATTTCAAACAGACGTACTTTCAAATTTTTATTTTTCAATTAGTTCACTATACACAAACAAATCTAATCATTCGTTTTGCGGAAATAAATTACAGTCATAAATAAGATGTTGGCGAAAATTATAATTGGATGTCTTAGTGTCCAAAATTTGAGTGTGTAGATCCTTAATTTTTGATAACAAAAAGACAATTATGTTAGTTATTATTTGTGTCAGCACATCACTAAACACATATTTTAATTCCACTATTAAATCACATTTTTAAAATATATTAGTTTATTGTGTTCAAAATGTATAAGTAATATTTATATACATATCCATAATATTTTTCCATTGAATTGGAAAAATGTCCTCTTTGTGGAGAGTTGTTTAATAATATCAGTTTAATCCAGAACCATATCAAGAAAATTCATACACAAAACATCACTTTATAATTCAAAATATTACTAGAATTATTATAAACATAATTACAATCATCATGTGTTTATTTATGTTCAGAGATTTTATTTTGGAACCAGCTTTGTTTTTCCAAGTAATCTATATTTTTGATGATTTCGTCAATTTTAGTAGTTATAAGCACGAATGATTGAAATTGATCAAACATGGCTTGTTCCTCTTCTTTAGATAATACTTTTTGTGCGTTATCAAAAAATTTGTTTTCCTTTGCAAGATGATCATTTAGATAAATAGAATAAGTTCTAAGAAATCTAGCTATTTTTTCAGTTTCTTCTTTGCCATCTTTTAAGTTTTGTACGTACATCATTATTTTTTGAGATATTCGTCTACTAAATTCATGTTCTATCAAAAATGTTCTAATCTCTTTTTGCAAAATACCATAACTAGACACACATGCAAAATAGGAATTTTCTTCCCTAGAATAATGAATGGCGTCAAGGAATTCAGAGATGATTAAGGATATTTGTTCTAAATCTTTTATTGGTACTTTGATTCCATTATAAAGAAGCTGTGAACATTTTATGATGATTTTTTCTAGACGTTGTATTTCACCATGATCATGTCTCAACACATCTGTAGCTTTCAATGATTAATTACTCCTAGATTAATACTTTAAGTATATTACTTTTGTATATTAATTTAATATACAAAAGAGATTTACATTTTAAGTGAGTCTTTCAGGCCTTTGTATCTGTTGCGTATTGTAACTTCAGTAACATTTGCGGCTTCTGCTATATCTCTTTGTGTTTTGTCTTCACCTGTTTTAACACATGATAGATATAATGCTGCCGCAGCAAGGCCCATAGGATCTTTGCCTGCAGAAACTTCATTATCTTGTGCATTTTTCAACACTTGTATTGCAAATCGCCTTGTTTTTTCTGCGATTCCAATTCTGCTAGCTATTCTAGCAACACATTGAACAGAATTTGTTACAGGCATTCTTAAATCTAGTTCTTTGAGTAGTAATCGATAACATCTGGCTATATCCTTGCGTTTTATGTTTGCTGCTATTTCTATATCCTTAAGATTACGTGGAGTGGCAGTATCCCTACACGCAGCATATAATGATGAAGCCATTAAAGCTGGAATAGATCTGCCTCGAACTAATCCTTTATCAAGAGCTTTTCTATATATATAAGCAGCCTTTTCTATCACTGCTTCCGAAATTGCGAGTTTATCTTTTAGTCTATTAAGTTCACTGAATGCCTGTCTAAAATTGCGGTCTACTGGTTCATGGACTTGGCTTCTACTGTCCCATGTTCTGAGGCGTTCTATAGTACTTTTCATAGATGCAGTCAAAGGTCGTCCAGAAGCATCTCTATTTGCCGGGTTGATTATTGTAGCAAGACCCATATCATGCATTGCCAATGAAGTTGGAGCTCCAGCGCGTGCTCTATCTCCATGTTCATCCTGGATAAATGATCTCCATTCAGGACCTGCTTCTTGTAATTTTTCAGATAACACAAAACCACATTTTGCACAAAACATTTCTCCAGATTCATTATCTGTTACCACTTTATCGCTTGCACAACGTGGGCATTTATCCTTTTTATTTATTTTTACTCTAACCATATTAACCGATAATTACTATAATATAACGGTATTTATGAATCAACAGATTTTTTAACTGCAAAAAGATTTGTTGGTAAGCAAAGTAGGACAATATTATTGACTTATTTTGTTTCGAAGAAAAATTTATGTGAAAATGCAGGTTTGAGATCACTAATCCACATAGCTTTTTCATCATATTCTGCATAAAATGGTTTTTGTACCCAATCTGGGTTTCTACCTTGTAAGAATCGTAGAGCTAAAAGTTGTTTGCCGTTTATTGACACTATTCCATCTATTAATATTTTGCCAGGAGTAGTAGACATGCTTGGGCCTCTAACTGTTCTTGCCAGACCACTTACTTGTTTATATGCATTTACGAAGGTATGATATGCTTCAACTAATGATATACCAAAATATTGTTGTGCGCCAGTATCTCTAACCACAAACATATAATATGGAATGCATCCCAATTGTACTTGCAAATTCCACATTTTAGACCACATTTCTGGATTATTATTTATTTTTGATAAAATAGGGGATTGTGTTCGTATTTGAGCACCAGTGTCACGTATTTTTTTGATTGCCAATTTCACATAAGGTGTAGAGAGTTCTTTGACATGATTAAAATGAGCCATAAATGCCAAATTGATATTTCGATTCGTGACTCTGTTAAACAGATCCAACATATCTTCTGAATCCTTGTCTGTGACAAATTTGTATGGCCAATATGACAGTGCTTTTGATCCTATACGTATTGACTTCAAATTTGGCAAATTTGCGTCCAAAATTGTGTCAATATAAGCAGATAATATTTTTGCTTTCATGATCATAGGATCTCCACCAGTGAACAATATGTCTGTGATTTCATTGTGCTCGTTCAGGTATTGTATTAATTGATTACTTTCATTCGTAGCAAACTTTAATTCATCTATTCCTACAAATTGTGGCCATCTAAAACAGAAAGTGCAATACGCATGACAAGTTTGGCTTTGGCTAGGAAAAAATAAACATGTTTCTTTGTATTTATGTTGCATACCTAGCAATTTTGTTCCGTTTCGTAATTTGGGAATATTAAATTCTAATTGCCCAGCTGGATGTGGATTCAATTGCATTCGAATTTCGTTAGCAGTTGTAACAATTTTTTTTTTATCAGAATAATGTTCTAATGCAAATTTCATTTTTTCGTAATGTACTTCTGACAGCATGTTTTTTTGTGGGAAATTTAATATGAATATTGGATCGTCAGGTATATTGTTCCAATCTATAAGTTGTTCAATTACATAATTATTTGTCTTGAATGGGAACACATTACCAACAATTTCAATTTCAAATTGTTTTTCATAATTCATTGATTCGATTTGCGGTATCTTACGAAAATTTTCTAGTGTGTAAGTTTGTATTTTATATTGTGCAATTTCATCATGTATAATTTTCTTGTTTGTTAACACATTTATATTTCATTTTTGTTGTTGTTAAGTGTTAATATAAACAAATAATTAAAGTGCCAATACCAAAAACAACGAAAACAATTTAACCGTTAATAATATATCAAGTTAAATGGTAGGCGAAATTGTAGGTATCACAGGCGGGCAAGTAAAAACTGTTTTTAGTCTGCTTTCGTCATCAATTTCTCTTCAGATTGCGTTTACTATCCTTATAGCTGGAATTATAATAATAACTACAATTTATCGTAAATTTTCTTCGTGGATTCGAGCACAAAAATTTAATTATACAAAACCACATCTAGCTAATTTTTTACGCGTAGTATTATTGCCATGTTTTGCATTAGCACTTATTTCATCAATTAATTTGTATATCCAAATTTTTGAACCATTTAACGGAGATGATGATTTCAATAATGATAAAAAATTAACCACAAGAGAGACATTCATTAAGATTGTCAACACAATTAATGTGATAGTTATTGGGTATACTATATCTCAACTTATCCCAATTATTTTAAGGTATAGAGAATTATCAATATCAGAACATAAAAATTTTAATTCATGGAAAATGGCACAAGGTTTCACAGATGATGAAGATGAATTATTTTATAAATTATTTGAATGGATTCCTCCTAATGTTATTCCGAATGAAATAACTTCCGAACAATTTAAAAAACATTTAACACATGAAGATGGCCGAAAATTTTTACAGAGGCTTCGCACTAATAATGGTTTGCAGATAGGAAGTTACAAGGCAGTGACCAAAGATCCATTTATAAAATGGAAAAAATTTGAAGACAAAAAATATTTGAAGTATTACCAAGATTGTATTAATGGAAACAATAAATCTGGCAAAAAATTAAAACTAGGATCAGCGATCGAAGAGATTTATAATAGAAGTATGTGGGAAAATGAAAAACGAATAAATAATTTTGAGATGGTTATTCCAGGAGCAAAGCCTCCAGGATATACCAAAAAAAAGAATGCGTTTGTCCCTCGATCTATAAATCAAATAATTCCTTTAATGGTTTTTGCATCTACAATAATAGGTATCATTTCATGGTGGGGAATGGATTTAGTAGTTTTAGCTACCGCCACTGGAGGTTTGGCATTAGGTATAGGATTAGCACTAAAAGAAACAATTGAAAATTATTTTGCTTATATTTTGATTCGTAAAGACAGAATATTAAAAGAAGAAGACATGATAAAATTAAGTAGCGATTATAGAGGATATGTGCATAGAATTACACCAAGAGTTACATACATTAGACATCCGCTGAATAAATCTTTAGCAATAATACCAACAAAGATGTTGGTATCTAATCAGATTATTAATTACACTAAAGAAACTACATTGTTTCCTGTAATTGTAAAGGTAGGAGTATCATATTTGAATGATCCTAAACAAGTCGCATCAATACTGATAAAAATAGGAAGTATAGCTATGTCAAATATTAAAGATAAAAGGGGCACTCATTTAATACGTCAAAATATATGCCCGTATATCAAAAGAAACAAGCAAAGTTGTGGATGTGATAAAGATGTTCATGTAGATATAAAACAACCTGTTGTCAGATTTGATGGTTTCAGTGATTCGGCTCTAGACTTTACCATGTGGTTATATGTCAAAGAATATGGGAATCAATTTAAAGTTAGGAGCGATATACATTTGATCATATTTGAAGAATTCAAAAAGTATGATATTAGAATACCATGGCCAATCAGAACTATTTATCACAGCGATGAGAAATTTGAGTCTGAAGAGATAGCAAAATTAGATGAAGAGCGTTCTAAAATAGTAGAAAAATTTGGAATGGGAGATCTGTACAAATTATAATAAATTAGTGTTAACATTTAAGAACTCACTGTAAGTAATTTTATTTTATTGGGTAATTTTATTATAAGCAATAAAGAACTACAACACCTAGCAATGAAAGTTGCATACAAGCTCAATTATGAGCTGTCTACATATGAATTAAGAGTGTTTGCAGACGGTGAAAGTAAAATCACCATCAAACAAATAAATGCCGATAGAATAATATTGATACATTCTATTAATCCCCCCGTAGATTCAAACTTGATTAGAGTGGCGTCTTTAATACATGAAGCTAAGAAGTATTCTAATTCTGTTATTGCAGTTGTACCATATATGGGCTATGCAAGGCAAGATAAAATGTTTCTGGACGGAGAAATAATTACAATCGAAGTGGTTGCTAAATTACTTGAGGCTGTTGGAGTTTCAGCAATAATAGTATTAGATATACATAGTGATTTTGCATTACAAAAGTTTAATGTACCTATAATCAATGTTTCAGTAGTTCCTGCAATAGTAGAACATATTAACAAATTAAAATTAGCTAATCCAATTATAGTATCTCCAGATTTTGGAGGTAGTAATAGAGCAAGATCAATTTCAGAAATCGTAGGGAGTGAACATCTAGTATTAAGAAAACACAGAGATAAAAAAACAGGCAGAATTAAAATTAGATTCAACAAAATTAATCATATCAACAACAGAGATATAGTTTTGGTTGATGACATGATAAGTACAGGAAATAGTATTATAAATGCTGTAGAAATATTAAAAAAAAACAAATGCGGAAAAATTTTTGTGGTATGTACTCACGCTATTTTAATCGGAGATGCAAAAGACAGAATTATTAAATCTGGTGTAGAAAAAATAATAAGTGCAAATACAATAACAGGGCATGAAGATATAGATATGTCGTCATTAATATCAAAGTCTATTAAAGACATAATCAGTAAAATATGATTAAAAAATTTATTCTAAATAATTTTCGTGTTCAAGATTACAATATAAATTGAAAATTATATTTTTGGGTACATCAGCTTCAAAACCAACTACAAATCGTAATTTATCTTGCATTTGTATTGAAACAGAAGATAGTATTTTAATGTTTGATGCGGGAGAAGGAACACAATTAGCATATTTCAAATCAGGTTTAAAATGGAATAAAAAAATGAAACTATTCATAACGCATCTACATGGAGATCATTGTCTAGGAATACTTGGCTTATTACAAACTATGTCAATACAACAACGAACAAAACCCATTGAGATTTATGGTCCAGAAGGAATAATAGATTTCATAGTCAACAATATGAAGATATTAAATTTTAATTTGGAGTTTCCAGTTTTTATAAATACGATTACTGAACAAACTACTGTAAATGAAAAAACATACAAAATAAATTGTTGCGAAGCTAAGCATTCTGTAAAAGCATTTTCATTTATATTAGAAGAAATAACCAAATACGGAAAATTTTCTCCAGAGAAAGCAATTTTTTTTAACGTTCCAAAAGGAAAAATGTGGAAAGAACTGCAGGATGGAAATGATGTGAATATAGGAGGAAAAATAATAAATTCAACAGACGTTATTAGTGCGAAAAAAGAAAATAAGAAAATAGGTATTTCTGGGGATACTAGACCTACAAAAAAGCTGGAGAGATTTTTTAAAAATTGTGATTATCTTATTTTTGATTCTACGTTCTCGCACAAAATGAGAGGCAAAGCAATAAAAACATATCACACTACAGCTTATGAAGCTGCGATACTTGCTAAAAATGCACAAATACCAAAATTAATTTTGACCCATTTTTCTACAAGATATAAAAACGAAAATGTGTTTATGAAAGAAGCACAAAAAATACATTGTGAAGTGATTTGTGCCAGAGATTTGCAAGAAATAGATATTTAAGAAAATCCATAGATAACTATTTGTAATAAGTTGAAGTTTTGGTTTAAATGAGGTTTGTTTTAAATAACACACAAGTATGGTACCATGATAAAGTTTTTAGTTATTTTAATAATTAGTGTGATAGTTTTGTTGTTTTTGAGCAACTATAATAAAGATAATTTGACAGATAATAATGTTATAAATAAGGATACATACATCAAAAAATTAAACCAAGAAAATTTGGGCAACAACAAAAATGTAAAATATATGAATTTTGATGTTGTTAAAAAATCTGAGTATATGATTAATGATTTTAAAACAAATTTCGTAGATGGGTTTTAATTATTTTTTGCTCCTGTCAGCCATGTTATTAATGCTAGTATATCTGTAGAAGAAATGTTTAATTTAATTGGGCCTAAAGGCGACTCATCAATATCGTTACATATCATAATTGAATTTGCGTATGCAGCTTGTTTATTCAAATAAATCCATGTTTGATTATCATATAAATTGTTATAAAGCTTAGATTCATAGATTTTATGCGTTTTACGAATAGAAATTGCATTATGGATTTTTAGCAGTGAATCTATATTATTTGATGTGGCGTAGATATTGCCGTTAGTTATTTTTACTACAGCATTTAAAATAATGTTATCAATAGAATACTTAACTTTTTGTGGATCTTCAGATGGATAAATTATTGAATGTGCATTGATATTACATTTGAGATTTGGAATATCTATCATACCAAGTTTTTATTAATTCATATGCTTCATTTATTAATTGCGAAATTGTTAGATTATTATTAGAAATGCTTTCATCTGCAAGAGCTATAGCTTCACTTACTCCAATTTCGATTTCTTGTTTATCACGTTCATCAAAATACTCTTTACAATTGGGATCGTCAGATCTGCCACGAGAATTTAGCAAATCGTATCTTTTGTCTGCAGACGTGTGCACAGAAATTATTTTCGTGGGAGCTATTTCTTTTAATGAATTCACTTCATCATATGATCTTATTCCATCAATGATTATGATTTCTAAATCAGATTTTACTATCTTATCTTTGATTAAATTTGCAATTATTGCAGGTCCGTACTTTGTTCTCATTTCTTTCATTATAATTGCCAGGTTGTGGCGTGTTGGGGAAATATTCTTTGTGTTAGCAATATCTCTTATTACGTTACCCATATTAATGACATGGAAACCTTTCGACTTCAAACCATTTGCTATTGTAGATTTACCAGCTCCAGGCATCCCAGTTATACATATTATTAATTTTACCAATTAAATTCAATATTTATAATCATCGTAAAAATGTTACAATGTCCATTTCAATAGTTATAATAAATAATAATAAGAACAAATACGATAATCAATATTAATAACATGACAACTATAAATATGATAATAAATATAAAATCAAAATTTAATAACAATTACAAAAAAATTACTAGTAATAATTTATATACAATATTATTTTTATTCATGATTTCAAAAACGAACGATAGTAAAATAAAACATGTAGGTCATATAATAATCACAAACAATAAAAATATTTCAAATGGAATAAATCAATTAAATTATATACTCAAATCAGACATGGATCTGAGTACTGGAACGATACACGGAGCCAACGAATTGTCAGACAATAATTTAACACATACTAATTTACAAACAACCAAAAATGTAAAATGAATGAAATAATTAAGAAAATAAAGAAAATAGCTATACCGTCTACAGAGCTTATAAATGATAAAGATGAGATTGCAAATATAGCGATAGAACTTGTTAATAAACATGCAGAACAATACTCTCAAATAAAAAGTGTTGAATTTGGAGGTTCTTATGCAAAAGGCACATGGATTCCAAGAAGAGCTGATATAGATATTTTTATGAAATTTAAAAATAGAGTGACTAAAAGTGAATTTACTCAAATAACAAAATTGGTGGGTTTCGAATCACTAAAAAGATTTCATCCATATACTAGGTATTCGGATCATCCATATGTAGAAGCAACAATTCGAAAGACAAAAATCAATGTTGTACCATGCTATGATGTAAAATTAGGTTTATGGAAGAGTGCAGCTGATAGATCAGTATTCCATACAAAATTCATGTTAAAATATCTTTCAAATGAAATGAAAGACGATGTTAGAGTACTTAAAATGTTTTTGATTAATAATGGCGTATATGGATCAGAAATATTGAAGCAGGGGTTTAGCGGATATGTTACAGAAGTATTCATACATAACTTTAAAAGCTTTGTTAATTCTGTAAAATCATTATCAAAGTTACAACGCTACCAAATAATAGGTAACACAAATAAAAAATTTAGTACACCCATCACAATAATAGATCCAATAGATAATAATAGAAATTTAGCTGCTGCTATTTCATTAGAAAATTTAGGAAAGACAATGTTGATTTGTAGGGCTTTTTTAAATAAACCTTCTATGAAATGTTTTATACATAGATCCGTACAGAATAAAAAAAATTTAGACAATATAATTATCATTAAATTTTATTATAGTTACAGAAGCCCAGATATATTAGGAGGTCAAATCACAAAAACAGTAAATGCTTTAACAAAGCAGATGAACGAATATGGTTTTAAAGTAATACGAAATGCTATTAAAGTAGATAAAAATTATGTAAATTTATTGTTTCTATTAAAAACTAAAACGTTAAATAAATACTATATTAAAGAAGGGCCCAATGTATTTCATGAATATGAGTGTAATCAATTCATTATGAAAAATGTAAACAAATCTGATTTAATGTGGATCAATAAAGAGGGTAAAATAGCTGCACTAAGAGAAAGGAAATATATAGATGTTAGACAGTTTTTGGTAGGCTTTTTAAAAAATAAATTAACTGGAATTTCGTGCGGATTAAAAGATGATATAAAGAAATGGAATGATGTAACATATTTCAATATGCAAAAAAATAAATCACTTAAAAATATATTAAATGAACTTATAGTTACTAATGGAGAAGCTTTTCCAACCAATTCATAAAATCTTAGAACGTCCTTATGCATCAATATTAGGTTATCCTGGCGCTACCAAAAAGCAAATCGAATCTAGATACATAGAAATTAAAGAGTTAGGTGTAGAAAGTGTATCTTTTTTTGGCAATACTGAAATAAAGTCTGTATCAATTTTAGGTAAAGGTCATAATGGGTTAATAATATTAGCAAAAAAAAATCACAAAAAGGTCGCTGTGAAAATAAGACGTATAGACTCACAGAGATCTACAATGCACAACGAATCTGAGTTTTTGAGAATGGTAAATAGAATAAACATTGGACCTAAATGGATTGCCAATAGCAAGAATTTCATAGTTATGGAATATTTAGATGGAGAGTTGATAACAGAATGGATTTCTAATGTAATAAGCGGTAAAGAAATTCGTCACATGGTCAGATCAATACTTATAGATTGTTATAATCTAGATAAATTTGGCATAGATCATGGAGAATTAAATAATATATCTAAGCATGTAATAATTAAAGAAAAGCCAACTATAGTAGATTTTGAAAATGCGAGTAGTAGAAGGAGAATGTCAAATGTAACATCTGTAATTCAATATATGTATATAAGCTCTGCAATGTCACAAAAAATAAACTATGGCAATAATATTTCAAAGGAAAAATTAATCAAATTGTTGCGAACATACAAGAACAATATTACTGCAAAAAATTTTAACGAGATTCTAACTAGCCTAGAATTGCAATAAATTCATAATAAAAACTTCATTATTTATTTTCTGGTAGTGGGACCAGCAGGATTTGAACCTGCGACCACCAGCACCCCAGGCTGGAATCATACCAATCTAGACTATGGCCCCAACACTATTAAAAATATAAAATATTATTAAAATATATTATCTTATGTTTTTTGATATTAATTGCCTGACATCATAACATCATACTAATATGAGAATTAACATAATTAATCATATCAAAATAAAAAAAATTTATTACATAGATCTTAATTTCATGGTTTGCTAACAAATTGGTTTCAAATGTAGAGATGATGGTTTATAGATCTCCTATCAATTACATGTTATCGTCAGTAAACAAAATCATAATTTTTGTGATATTGGCCTAATTAATAATTCATTAACATTTACATATTCGGGGCATTTCATAGCGAACATTATAGTGTTTGCGATATCTTCAGCTTTAAGTGAAATTAATTTTTTGCTGTTTTCAACAAAGCTTTGTAATGAATCGTCTGTAATTGTGTTAGTTAACTCTGTATTTACCAATCCTGGTTCAATTACAGTCACTCTAATTGAGTATTTATTACTAAATTCTTGTCTCAGTCCTTCGCTGAATGCATTTATTGCGTGCTTGGTAGCGCAATATACACTACCAGCTGGAAATATTATTTTGCCTGCTACTGAAGATATATTTATTATGTGCCCAGATTTCTGTTTTAACATATAAGGTATTACAAATCTAGTGCAATACAAAGTTCCTTTCAGATTAACGTCGATCATTTTATCCCATTCGTCAACTTGCAAATTTTTTATGAAGCTTAATGGCATAATGCCAGCATTATTTATTAAAAAATCAATATGATCCCATTTTTTAATAACATTTTGTACAAATGAGCCACAGCTTTGTTTTTTAGAAACATCCAATTCTTGAGATATAGCTTCGCTTCCATTTTCAATTATTTTGTTCTTTAATTTTTCTAATTTTTTTGTTCTTCTTGCACCAACAGCAATTTTCATTTTGCTTTTTGATAAGCGTAATGCAGTAGCGTAACCAATTCCACTACTTGCGCCTGTAATAACAACCACTTTATTTTTTAACATGGTAATTTGTAATTTATGTGGCATATATTATCGTTGATTTATTTTTCTTGATAATGAATTTAGTGTTTATTGAAGTTTTTAGATTGATACAACAACGCTATTGCTAATGAAAATAGAACAGTGGAAGTAATCCAATGGGGTTCTATCACAACCAAATAAGCTATACCGAAAATTATTAATGATAAAGCTTGAAATAATAATTTAGATCTTGAATATATTTTAGTAATTTTGTAAATAATTTCTATGGTCAATAGAGGTATTACAGGATATATGGTTAATAAAATA
>JAHRAP010000047.1 GCA_020027255.1 Nitrosopumilaceae archaeon
TGCCAGATACTTCATTATCAAAATATGTTGTTGCATGATACTGTAATAGATCTACTAAATCTTGGACAATTAATGATGCAAATAGCGGCGAATTAATTTGCTCATCATGCGGGATTGTGGTAATGGAACAGCTTGTGTATCATGGACCTGAAATAAAAAATATTGATACAATAGAAAAAATGAAAAATTCAAGAGCTACGGGCCAAACAACATATTCTCAACATGATTTAGGTATATCAACTGAGATTTCGGCCAGTAGCAAAGACTTCAATGGAAAGCCAATAAATTCTCAGATGATAAATCAAATGAACAATTTGCGCAAGTGGCAACAGCGTGTAAGGATTTCAACGTCTAAAGAGAGGAGATTGGCAAATGTATTAACCAAGATTAATGAAATCTGTCAAAATATGTCGTTATCAAAAAATATTTTAGAGACAGCATCAAAAGTATATAGAAATATAGACAATAAGATAAATGTAAAGGGTAAATCTATAATAAGTATTGCCATAACGTCTGTATATATTGCATGCAAACAATGTAATGTTATTAGATCTTTAGACGAGATATGTCAAAAAACTAGCTCCGCTAAGCAAACTAGATCAAAAGTAAAACTCGCTTCACGATATTATCGAATAGTTATGATGGAACTTGGTAACATAAATTTGCCGACTGCAGCAATTGATAAATACATATCAAAAATTGCAAATGTCACTAATACAGGCGCACGTATAGAAAGATTAGCGCTGGAGATATCAAACAAAACTAAAAATCATAATATGGTAGATGGTAAATCTCCAAATGGCATAGCTGCGGCATATTTGTATATTTCTTCAACCTTATTAGGACATAATATATTACAAAAAGATATGTCCAATATTGCAGGAGTCACTGAAGTGACAATAAGGAATAGATGTAGAGAAATTTTGACAAATAATAAATTAAAATTAATTATAAAACCACAAACTGGATCATATCAATATAATAGGTTGAACTAATATTAGTCTATATTATATTAGAGTTATAAGTAATTATTATTATGGCGATGTTAGAAATTAAAGATCTTCATGTCGAAAGAGAAGGTAAAGAGATTTTGAATGGAGTTAATCTCAAAACTGGAAATGGAGAAGTTCATGCGATCATGGGCCCTAATGGATCTGGTAAAAGTACATTAGCATACACATTACTAGCACACCCAAAATACAAAGTAACTAAAGGAGATATACTATTAGATGGTGAAAGTATTTTAGGCTTAGCCACAGATGAACGTGCAAAAAAAGGACTGTTTTTAGGATTTCAATATCCAACAGAAGTTTCAGGAGTAGGATTTTCACATTTTCTTCGAACTGCATACAATGCATTAAGTAAATCATTGCAAAATAGCGAAAGAGAAGTTTTTATCACTGTACGTGAATTCCAAAAATATTTAAAAACAAACTTACATGCAGTTGGACTACCTGATGAGTTTTTGTCTAGATATTTAAATGAGGGTTTTTCCGGAGGAGAGAAAAAAAGGTCAGAAGTATTACAGATGGCAGTACTAAAACCAAAGATAACTATTTTAGATGAACCAGACTCAGGTTTAGATATAGATGCAGTTCAAGCTGTTGCAAAAGCAATTAGCGATTTGTCTGACAAAGAATCTACTACAATTATCATTACTCATTATGCCAGGATACTCAACTTTCTCAAAAAATTGGACCATGTACATATCTTAGTCAGTGGACAAATACGTAAAAGTGGCAATGCATCTCTAGCTTCAGAGTTAGAAAAAAATGGATATGAATGGGTACTAAAGAGTTAGAAAATTTTTATTTAGCTGTAATGAAATAAATATATGACTAAGTATTGCAATTTTTCATTTTTTAAAATTGATCCAAAATGGAGATGGATGTCTGATTTAGCTAAAGATGAATCTTCGAAAGAAGTACAAAATATAATAATTAATTCTAATAAAGACGTTAGCACATACTCAACTTTAGGACTACAAGCAAATTCAGAATTTGTATTGCGCGCGATAACCAACTCTATCGAAGAAATACAGGCTATGACATCTAAATTATATTTGACAGTATTTGGCAAATATATAATGCCTACAAATATTTATACATCAATCATATCAAATACCAATGAAGAATCACAATCAACAAAAAATGATATAGAACCAAAAAAATACATGATGATATGCCCGCTTATTAAAAAACCACAATGGAGCAACTTAGATAAAATAAAAAAACAAAAATGTATACAAACATGCCTTGAAGTAACCAAGAAACATGAAAAAGTTATTTTCAATTATAGCGAGTCTATAGACATAGGCAAAGTTGATGCTATATTAACATTAGAATCAAACAACTTATCAGATTTGCAAAACATTGTTAATGAATTAAATTGTATAATTTTAGAATACGTAGATGTAAGTTCAACTATATGTATACAAAAAAACATGCAAAAATTAATCATAAGTTTAGGATAATAAAATCAATTTAGAACTAATGAAACAATTATTGATAATGTAAATGACAATAAAATTATTAATTAACCAATATAAAATCACATAGATGAATAATGATTGTAGATTTAAATTTAAAAAATAAATTAGTAATAATAATTGGTTGTGGTCACGAGAGTCTGAAAAAAATTGAAGCATTATGCCATCAACATTGCAAGATCTTACTAATATGTGACAAGATGAATGAAAAATTCCTGCACGTAATTAACAAAAATAATAATATTACAATTAGACATATGAGGTTTAATGCTGATAATATCAATGCCATCATGAGTTATAACCCATTTTTAGTAATGGCAGCAACAAATGATAAATGTTTGAATAAAAAAATTATAGACATAACAAGAAAAATGAGATGCTATAGTTATGCTGTAGACGATCCGGTAAATAGCGATTTCGCACATCCTGCAATAATAAATTTTAATAACATCATACATATTTCAATATCTACATCTGGAAAAAGTCCATTGGTCTCAAAACAAATCAAATTAACAACCCAAAAAATTTTTAGTAAAATTATAAAAAATGATGATGTATATAAAATAAAATTACAACAAATAGTACGTAGTGCATCCAAAAAAATATTCAAATCTCAATTACAACGAAAAAAATTATTATATCAAATTTGGAATGATGTTAAAATATCAAAATTAATAGAAGATGGTAAATTTAATGAAGCTAAGAACACAACAATCAAAATATTGAATGATTTAAAATGAATGAAATAATAAATTTGCGAGTGACATTCAGAAGTTCCCCGATACAAATATTAGAAAAATTTACTTTTAAGGACATAAATAAAGCGTATCGATATTTCAAGAAGTATTCAAATTTAGATGAATTTATCATATTGCAAACATGTAACAGAATAGAAATATTTGGTGTTGGCAAAAATTGTAACATTAATAAAATTAAAAAATTGTGGTTCAAATTCATCAAATTAAATGAAATTGAATTGCAAAGAAAATTAGAAACGTCTGAGAGTGATTATGCATATCAACATTTGCTTAAAATAACATCAGGTATAGATTCTATGGTCATAGGGGAAGAACAGATATTACATCAAATTAAGGAATCTGTAGCTACAGCTAAAAGAATGAAATGCATAGGTAGTTTTTTGAATTCTCTGTTTGATAAATCTATTAAAATAGGCATAGAAATTAGAAAAAATACAGGCATAAACAAAAATGGCGGAACATCAATAGGAACAGTTGCTACAAAAATTGTAGAATCAAATATGAATAATTTGAACTCTAAGAAAATACTGTTAGTTGGAACAGGAATGGCGTCAACAATTATTGCAAAATCATTAACTAATAGAAAATATGATTTTTTTGTAATCAGTAGAAATTTCAATCGTGCAAAATTATTCACTAAAAATATTGGTGGAAATCCATTAGAATTTAGTGAAAAAAACTTTAGATTTGATGAATATGACGTAATTTTCGTAGTAATATCAGCAGCATCACATATAATAAAATATAAAAACTTGATTAACACAATTAAAAAACGACCTAATGGAATAATGATTTTAGATCTATCAAATCCCAGAGCTGTTGATGAAAAGATATCAACATTACAAAATATCAAATTAATTAATTTAGATCAAATATCAAATATGGTTTATAAAAATATGAAAACAGGAATGCAAAAAACCACAAAAATAAAAAAAATTATTAATAAAGAATTGATCGCTTTAAAATCATACATGAATCGTTTAGAAGCTGAACCTACAATAAATGAGATATTTAGAAATACAAATGAACTTAGAATTAATGAATTACATAAAGCACTAAAAATGCTAGGAGAGAAAGATGATGCACGTATTAAGATAATAGATGAATTAACAAAATCCATAATCGAATGTGTGCTATCAAAACCAATGAATAACCTTAGACAAACTTCAGAAGGTGGAGATTTTGAGATTATTAATGTTATCAAAAAAATTTTTGATTATAATTAATGTATTACGATTATATTATCAAAAAAAATATTTGATACATGCCAGTATTTCCAATAAAACGATTACGGCGATTACGTGAAACTCAAAAAATTAGAGAGTTAATGCAAGAGACAACACTTCGTCCAAATAATCTAATTTATCCAATTTTTGTTCAAGAAAATTTACACGATAAAGTGTCTGTACTTTCAATGCCAGATATAGAAAGACTATCAATAACAAATGTCATGAATGAAATTAATGAAATAGAAAATCTTAACATACCAGCTATAATGTTATTTGGAATCCCATCACATAAAGATAAAAATGGAACTTCGGCATTTGATCAAAATGGCATAATCCAAAAAACAATCACTGAAATTAAAAAATGTTACAAAAATATTATAGTTATTTCTGATGTTTGTTTATGTCAATATACCACATCAGGACATTGCGGGTTGATTAATAATGATTGTATTGATAATGATTTAAGTATAAAAACATTGGCTAAAATAGCAGTAAGTCAAGCTGAAGCTGGAGCTGACATTGTATCACCATCAGCTATGATGGATGGACAAGTATCAGCTATCAGACAAGAATTAGACGAGTCTGGATTCACAAATACAGGAATCATGTCACATTCTGCAAAACATAGCTCGTCTTTTTATTCGCCGTTCAGAGACATAGCCGAGTGTGCGCCTAAATTTGGAGATCGAAAATCATATCAAGTTTTATTTACAAATCCAAATGAATCTATACGTGAAGTTGAAATGGATATAAATGAAGGTACAGATATAATAATGATTAAGCCAGCTTTGGCATATTTGGATTTAATTTATAGGCCCAAAAATATTTCTAGATTCGCTAGCTGGCGTAGGAGCTAGAGGTTTACGTGTTGCAAATGAAATAAAAAACA
>JAHRAP010000049.1 GCA_020027255.1 Nitrosopumilaceae archaeon
GCTTCTTTTTGATCTGCTATTTGCGTATAAACACCATCTGCGCCTAGATCATAATAATTTATTCTAGGTGCATCCTCATCACGTAAATCTTCATTTACTATGAATTTAGGATTTCCAGATATTGTGTTCAAGTTATTGTATGTGGTGTTATTTAGTACATTCAATTGATTGATCATTATATATTCTACAGTACCTTCAAATGTACTTGTATTAGCACCATTTTCAGATAATTCAAATCTGACTATTTGGTTTGCAATTCGTTCATTAGATTGGATTCCATCGTAGTTAAATCCAAATGTAAAGAAGTCTGCTACAATAGGATTTGTGTTTGAACTTAACTCAACGTTGTTACTAAAATTGAAATATAAGCCGATTGATGTATCATCATCTAAGCTAAATATCAATTCATTAACGTCATCTGGATTTTGAATTCCAGATTGTGTTGAATTAAGATTTACTAATCCTTTTGGAGAATTTGTATTAAACAATAATACTCCTTGCAATGGTGTAGCTATTACTTCATTATCTATTATTTCATCATTAGCATTAGCAACTAAGTAAACTTCAAAACTATTAGTTGAGTCTACTATAGAACTAATATCATAATTAAATAGATTGGTTCCATTGAATTTTTCTGTATTTGGGTTTTGTATCGAATTACGTAATTCTTCAGCTGTTGTAGCTAGATCTATAACAAGTCCACCGACTTGTGAGTCAATGTTATTTGTGGAGATCATTGCGCGTTCACTGAATTTTTGTACGATAACTGATGTATCTAATCCAGTATCGGTTAATTCTGTAATTGTACTATTATTTCCTGTTCTTGTAATAGTCGATGTTGATGTATATGCAGCTTTGACTTTTGTGTTATTTTCTACACCTGATTCTCCCAATGTAAATGGATCACCTGTACTTAATGCTGGTATCAATGAGACATTAGAGTTATTTACGCTTAATGTTTCGCTGATTCTAGTATTTTTATTTGCATCAGAATCTACAAGTACAACCGATAATTTTTCGCCTGAACTCCATTTGTCGTTAGGTGAATTCATATCAATTGTTGCAAATCCATAGCCAACTAAAACACTTTGAGGTCCGTTATAGTTTATAGTTGCAGATGTTCCTCTATCAGCATCTTCAGTTATCACAATATTTGCGTTATTGGTCTCGTCATAATTAGTGAAGATACCTGCATTTGGTGCAATTTCAGTGATTGTTATTGGTTGTGTTCCAGATACTAATGCGCCACCTACGGTTGCGACTGAATTAGCACGTTCACCAATGATCATTTGATCATTGTTATTTACTATATTTATTACGTCTCCAGATCCTTGTGCGTCAGCATTTATACTTAATATACCATTACCAGAGAACATCAGTTCGCTTAATGATGTATTTATATTTGCAGATGCTCCAAGTGTATCTGCCACATCTTCTCCATTTTTATTGAAAATTAGATAGTGTGTAGACAGATTATTTTGCTCGGTACCAAATGTCCATGAATCTATGTCTGTGGGATCAATGTTTAATTGTTGATCTGTTATTGTGAAATTGACTTGTGAACCTTGTGGATATTTTGCTCTATCTAAATCCAAGCTTGCGAATTGTGATGATGACGAGAATGTTAAGATTGTGTTTTGCACTTCGTTACCTTTGTTATACTGTACAACTACATTACTGCCAGCTGTAAAATCGTATAACTGTATAAATGGCCATGCATTTTGATTTACATCAATTTGTCCTGGACCGCTTATATTATCATTGTTGTTTAATGCTTTTTCTTGTCGTAATACGTTCATAGTATCACCTGGTGATATTGTACATGCACTTGTTATTGGATCAGTTCCTTGTGAACTTCCTGTTGTAGCACTAGGCACAGATATTCCTGCGCTTCCAGATAAATCAATGGCTAAAGTGCCGTTGGATATATCTGTATCACTACTACAAAATGCACCAAAATCTAATCCACTACCTGTAGCTCCACTACTCTGTATTTCATCAGCTATTTGCGCTTGTTTTTTGTCTACAAAATAACCATACCAATTACCATCTGAAGCTTGAGCCATACGTAAGCCCTTACCATTTACTGTTACATTGGGTTCACCAACATCAGTATTTGTAGAGCCAACCATAGAATCAATGATTACAACTTCAACAATCATCGGACCTGCGAAATAATTCGCGAATTGCGAATTTTCTGCAGATACAAAGAGATTGGCGTTAGTTGCACTTGCTTGAGGGATGATTGCCGGTATAGAAAATGTCAGTCCTCCTGCGATCATTATTGTCATTAATGTAAGACTAGTTAATTTACGGATTATTTCGTTATTCATGTTATTGGTGTTTTTTTTATATTTTAATATATAAGGCTAGTGGATGATTTATTCATCATATTACTCAAATATTACCATGCCAATTTTATTATTTATCGAGCCTGTTTTTAATAAACTCAATTGATTTTACTGGCGTGGGATCTAATTTTGAGATTATTGCATAATAAATAGATACGTAATCAAAGAAGTAGATCAACGTAATAAGTTTGGATAAAATGCTACCATCGGTAGAAAATACTTCTTTATATTCGATTCCATTGTCTTGGAAATACTCTTTAATTATATTCCAACGTTCTTTCGTTTTTATATAGTCGTCTCGCCCTTCTAATAGTATCGGTTTCAATTTAGATGAACGTTCCCATGCAACGATGCCATTATGACATGATTCTATTATGTCTTCAATAAATGCATGAGATTTAGCGTTTTCTTGTAATGAGTTTTTAAATCTAATTGCAGCAGCTTGCAACCCCCATGGATAATACATAAGAGGTATTCCTGTTATCCAATATGCAAATGTTAGAGAATCATTACTATTAGTGAGATTATTTGACGAAATATTTTTAGACATAATATTCATTTTATTTATAGATTCAAAAATATCTGTTTCACGTATAGGTATTAGTGGTTCTAAAACTCGTAATGCAGAATATACATAATTTACAAATGATGCACGCGCTGAATGAAATTTTTGCACGTATTTATAATTGATTTTGTTTTCATGGCAATAGTTTTTTATTTTTCCTCCAGATGAAAATGCAATAGTTTTACAATTTAATTTATGAGTTGAATTCAATATTTGCATAGTTTCATCAGTATTACCTGAAATACTTGTAACAATCACAAGTGTATTTTCGTCTACTGTTTTTGGCAACAGATACCCTTTGACAGTACTAACATGCATGTTAGTTTTTGATAAAATTGCCGAGAAAAGATCTCCGATAGCACCAGAACCTCCCATTCCTGCAAATATTATATGATCTATATTTTCCAAATTAATTGAGTGTTGATTTGATTCATATGAAGATCTAGCAATTTCAGGCCATTTATCATAGATTTTATACATCCCACTAGCGTCATATTTTTTTAAAGTTGCAGTATTGATCAATATTGATAACGAAAGATTTGATTTAGAATATATAATGATTTCCTATATTTACTTTAATTGATTTTAATTATCCATCAGCTTGTTAACAAAACTATCGTAGAGTGAAATCGCATCGTTTTCTGTTTTTGTTCCAGTTATAATTGCAGAACCTTTTTGCATGATACTAATGTAAAAATCACGTGCGCGTATTGAGATTCCAAAGTTACTTTGATTTTCTATTTCATATTCATTTTTTGATGTGAACTCAGTAATTTTATGTAGATTCAAATGCAGGTTGTTATCAGTAGGAGTGATAGAAAATGTTCTTTTCCCATTTCGACCACACAGTTCTTCAATCACAAGCTTTTCTTTTTTTGCAATATTATTATTTTTATTACCAGTTCCACATATAGGGCATTCAGACACTTTGAATGTTTTCACACGTACGAAATTTAATGTATCTAAATCTATGTGTAAGATCTCATTTGATAAAATAGGTTTTTTATCCAAGATTATTTTAATAGCTTCAGACACTTCAATTCCTGCAACCACAGACAGTATTGATGGGTGTACACCTTCAATACTGCAAGTTGGCATTGAGTTTTCATCTAAATTAGGAAACACACAATAATAACACGCAGTCGTACTTGGTATTATAGTAAAGCATTGGCCAGAAGTTCCTACAGCTGCTCCTGTTACAAATGGAATGTTAGCTTGAACACAAGCTTTGTTAATTGAATACCTAGCATTTACACTATCAAGTGCGTCTATCACTATATCGCATCCTTGGATCACATCCATTGCATTGTAATCATTTATTGAGACAGAAAGTGCTTCTATGTTCATAGCTGGATTGATAATTTTTAATTTATTCTTGGCTGCTTCAACTTTTATTTTTCCAATGTCGTCATCATTAAACATTGTTTGTCTGTGAAGATTTGATAATTCGATTACATCTCGATCTACTATTCTTATTTTACCAACTCCCATTGCTGCTAACCTAGAGATTATAGGATTACCCAAACCACCTACGCCGATAACACATACATAAGAGTTTTTTATTTTTAATTGTCCTTCATAACCTATATTTTCCAACATTATTTGTCTAGAATATCTAGCAAGTTCATTTTCAGATAATTTTTGTTCTCCTCCAGAGACAGCTGGCAATATATAAATTTCATCACCATCGTTAAGAATAGTATTCACTCCATCATAAAATTGAGCGTTTTTGCCATTAATATACACATTAATGAGTGATTTTGGAGAGCCGTCTGAATTTAAAACTCTATTTTTAAAAATAGGGCCTAAATCATTAGAAATTTTGGCGAATGCATCTAATAATGTAAGCCGGTCAGCAGAAATCGAGATTTTTTTTTCGCCGTTACCTTGGTTAAGTACAGATGGTATTGTGAATATTACATTTACCAATTACTATTTACCTCATGATGGATAATATTTTTTTAATATTTGGTTGGGCTATTTTAGGTTTTGGAATTATATTGAATAATAAGTCAGGCGACTTTAATCCATTTCCAGTTATAAAACAGATTGTCTGATCATTTTTATCAATCATTTTATTTTCAACCATTTTACGAAGTATGGCTACAGAAACACCTCCAGCTGGTTCTGTGAATATACCTTCAGTTTTAGCAAGCATTATGATAGAATCAACAATTTCGTTGTTATCACAATCTTCTGCATAGCCTTGGTATTGAGCTAGTCTTTTAATTACATATTTGCCATCACCAGGATCACCTATAGCAAGGCTTTTAGCTATAGTGTCAGGATGTTCTATTGGTGTTATTTTATTTGTTTTATCCTTGAATGCATTTACGATTGGAGCACATCCACGTGGTTGGGCTGCAGTTACATGGATATTAGATATATCTTTAAGCAGTGAAATAGTTTCTAGTTCTTCGAATCCTTTGCATATTGAATTTAACATAGCTCCACTTCCAACTGGAATGATAAGATGATCTGGCACATTCCATCCCAATTGATCTGCTACTTCAAATGCTAATGTTTTGGAACCTTCAGTGTAATACGAACGTAGATTTATGTTTACTATACCTATTTTATGTTGATCTCCTACTTGTGCAGCAATTCTATTCGAGTCGTCATATGTACCATCAATCGCAATATATTCTGCACCATATGAAATCGCTTGCGTGATTTTAGGCTGCTCTATATTTTTGGGTGCAAATATCAAACACTTAAGTTTACCTTTTGCAGCATGTGCGGCAGTAGCAGATGCAAGATTACCAGTAGAAGCACAGCCCACTGTAGATAAATTAAATTCTTTGGCTTTGGATACTGCTACTCCTGCTGGTCTATCTTTAAATGAAAATGTGGTGTTAACAGAATCATTTTTTATGTAAAGATTATTTAATCCTATTTTTTCTCCCAGATTTGTGGCTTTAATTAGTGGTGTCAATCCACTGCCAATATTCACTATGTTGGATTTATCAACTATTGGCAACAACTCAAAATATTTCCAATATGTGTCAACTGTCCTATTGTCAAATAAATTTTTTGTAAATGATGTATTGTATTTAACATCCAGAGGCCCAAAACAATATTCGCATATGTATTTAAAATCAGGCGAATATGTTGTTTTACACTCTCTACATTCCAAAAAAATTTTTTGCATATAATACTATACAAACACCACTAATTAAAAAATTCTAAATTTAATTAATAAATTATTATATCATCATAATAAGTTAAAAAGAAAACGTATAGATTATGTACTCATTGGCAACGCAGCGATTCACTAAATTTGGCATAGTGTTAGGCACCATAATTGCACTAATATTAATAATTATGATAAATAATAATAGAACGTCAGATAAAGTAGACATTCAATTGACTTCTGGACCTTTTGCTGTGAATTATTATGACTATAAAATAGGCGAGAATATTTTCATGTCCGTAGAGTCTTTACTTGAAAATGACATAGGCCGCATATTAATCATAACAGCAAAAAATAAGATATATTCAAATATAGATTTTAATGGGCACGATAAATCAAG
>JAHRAP010000081.1 GCA_020027255.1 Nitrosopumilaceae archaeon
AAAATTAATATCGTCGTAATTAAACCAACAATAGATAATCCAATCCAAATTTTTTTATTCAATAATAATTTTACGTTACAATACATCTTAAATGTTGATAAAATTATTATTATACGGTTATTTTATTTACATATTGCATTATTTTCAAGCTGTTACACTAGGTAAAAAAAGAGCTTCTAAATCACAACTAATGTTATTCAAAGTTGCAGGTTTTGCATCAATTGTATTAACCACTAAAAAAATAAATGGAGAATTTGTACCAGTGGGAGAAGAAGAATTAACCACAATAATCAACATAGAAAATGGCTATACTACGATCATAGTTGATAAAGATGGATACACAAAAGCACAATCAAAAGTTTTAGAAAAACAAGATGCTATTAATGTGTTTAACAAATTAATTGATGAAGGATCTGCAAAATACAATGGAGCGTATGTAAACATATGGACTAATAGATATCACACAATTTGAAATTAGAATGTTATTTCAGTTCCAATTTTTTCCCCAGAAGTAGCTTTTTCAAGATCTTCAATATTCGAATTCAACACAATTGTTTTAATTTTAGATCTTGCTATTATTTTTAATGATACACTGTCAAGCAAGTCGTATCCGCCAGCTGCTGAATCTTGATATGTTATCATATGTTGTAATTCATTAATATTGATTTGATCAAATTTTTTAGCGTTTTGGTTTTTATTTGGATCTTGATCATATATTCCATCAACATCTGTAGCATTAAGAAATTTAGACGCACCTATTTTTTCAGCAATCAAAGCAGCAGTACCATTAGTACTTTGGCCAGGATATAATCCTCCAGAGACTACAATTAAATTAGTATTTACCGCGTTTTGTATTTCTAGCAAATTTTTTGGTGGATATGGATAAACATTATTCATTGAACATATTAATAATTTAGCATTTAATCTAGATATTTCTATTCCAAATTCGTCTAGTGTAGCCTCGTTAGTATGTAAAGATCTTGCATTAGATATGTAAAGGCGAGCTATTTTGCCACCACCAGCTATTATTATAGGTTGATATATATCATTTAAACTTGAAATGAATTTGGCGTATTTAGATATGTCAGTACTTTCAAGATCAAAAACCCTTCCAGATAATTTGATTACTAATTTTTGTTTCGTCATGTATTGAAGATTGAACGCGCTGCAATTTCAACTTTTTTTTTATGCTCATGAAATGTATATATTCTCAAAATATTCATGGATCCTGTCAAGGTAGAAATCAATGGTATTTTTGATACCGGGGTTTTTTGAATTTTTGAACTATCGTTTGATGTCAATGTAATAGAATCATATTCATGTTTTGATGGTGTCAATGGCATGGATGATGTTGTTGATCTGTCAACAAAAATTTGGTTTGGCATTACTTTAGATTTATGAGATATATTTTTGACCAATCCCTGTATTTTAATTTCAGTGTCATTATCAGTTAAATATTTTTCAAAAACGCACTTTAATAATATTCTGTCGTTGTAATTTTCAGCTAATTTTTTTGCATATTTTGTTTCTCTTTTCGATGCTGATAAATGTAGTAGTTTTAACAGCATAGAATGGTCATTAAGTTTCAAATAATTATCAATATCTAATTTTGTAAATTCTAATTCGTCAAATGATAATTTAATTGAATTTAATAACATTACTTCTGCAGATCTAACTGTCTTATGGAAGTATACAGTTCTAAACATTTGGTATCTAGAATACATCATTGATTCAAATGAATAAATTGCAGATTTTTCTAATGCTAGTTTTTTATTATATACTCCTAGAGATTGCACTATTCTCTTATGATCTATTTTGGCATGCTCAGCTCCAGTAAAATATCCATCACGTAAAAGATAATCCATTATGTCGGCACTCAGCGCACCAGATATTATTTCATTTATGAATGGTATTTTTGAATTTCCGAAAGCAATATCTGATATTTGCTTTTTATTAAACCCATGTTTGGATAGAATATCTCCAATCTCAGTATGTAATATAATTTCATTGCCAATTTCTTCATGAGACATCTTTCGTTTTTCAATTAATATTTCTTCGAAAAGATGAGAAAATGGACCGTGTCCAATATCATGTAGCAATGCAGCTAATCTAATATTTTTAATATCTTCATAATTTAAAATCCCTTTTTCATACAAAGTAACTGAAATAAAATTAGCAATATGTAGAACTCCCAATGAATGTTCAAACCTACTATGTCTAGCTCCAGGATATACTAAGTGTGCTCCAGAAAGCTGTTTTATTTTTCTTAGTCTTTGAAAAATAGGATTATCAATAATTTCAATTTCATGTAAATAGATCTTAATGAAATCGTGTATTGGATCTATTATATTTATAAATTTCATAAGAGACCTCGTAATTTAAATATCTCAATAATGGAGTTATGGATTTCATCTTTTGTGTCAGATGCGTTAACTACCACCCATCCATTTTTTTTTGCTAATTTTTTATATATGTCTGAAACTCGGATCATAAATTTTATGTTTGTTTCAAATCTATCTTTGCTTGTATGTTTACGACTAAACAATGTGACAGGATCTCCATCTAAAAGTATCACCAGTTTAGGTTTGGGTAATCCAGAATCCAAGTTTTTTAACCAATGTAGATCTAGATTGTTAGCTAGACCATAAGCTAAATTTGATTGGTAATATCTATTTAAAATTAAGAAAGTGTTGTCAATATTGTATTTCATTAATTGTGGAAGTTTTTCCCATCTATTAGCTGATAATAAACAATGAATTACTTTGGGATGTAAATTTTGTTTATGGTATAGATAATTTCGTATTTCTTTTCCAATAGGTGTGGAATAATCTGGAAAACTCATGATTTTTACTTTTTGATTTTGTTTTTGGAGTTTTTTATGTAACAATTTGCATTGTGTTAGTTTACCAGCTTGATCACAACCTTCGATTACAATTATCATTACTTAATTACAACATAAAATCAATTAAAAATTTATCAAACTATATAAAATATGTTTACTAATTAATTATTGATGATGGGCATGACAAAAAAATTAATTAATGAGATTGGCAATAAATCACGTGAATTTTATGAATTTGTTCTTCCACCAATAGATATGCATGTAGATAACAATAAACTAACGGTAGTAATAGATATGCCAGGCTTCGACAAAAATAATATCAAGTTATCCATACACAAAAATATACTTTCTATAGAGGCTAATAAACAATCTAAAAATGATCATGTAAATATGACTAATATAATTTGGAAGCAAAGACCGGATAGAATTGATAAACAAATTTTATTACCTGCGGATATTAAAGACGATACAAATATTACAGCATCTGCGAAATATTTAGATGGTGTATTAACTGTATCTATACCTAAAATAGATCATGGTAAAAATATCACCATTGAATAAAATATTATTTTTTTAAAAAAATAATTCCAACAATTAATGAAGTGATAAATCCAATGGATCCCAATATTTCATTCATGGGGTAAAGAAAAATAGATCCAATAAATATGGAGGATGTGAATATACCAACAGCCATAGATTTATTTGGTTTCTGTGACTGGTTATCTAAGTTACGTTTAATTAAAAACTTATGTAATTCAGGCATTATTGAAATTGTTGAATCTACAGATTTTAATATTCGCAAAACAGTACTATAAGATTCTTCGAAATATGCTTTTGTATTTATATGTTCTTGTGTTAATATTTTTTGTAAAATTTTAATGAGTTTAAAATTTACATTATGAGTCTTGTATATTCCTTCTATAATGGATGTCATTCTAATGTACAAAGAAAGATTTTTCGGTAAAATGAATGGAAATTTGCCTATTGATTTATTAACTATAGAGGTCAAAGAGTGAATTTCATTTTCAGTAGGTTTTTTGCCATGTAACGAATTTATTGACATGTCTATACTTTTTTCTATTAATATATGATCAAAATTTGGTATCAACATACCAAGTTTATACATTATATTAATAGTTCGAGTTGTGTCTTTATCTACTAATGCAAGATATAATCTTATTAATAACATACGTGTTTCTTTATCTAATCTACCAACCATACCATAATCATAAATGATTATAGAACCATTTTTGCTAACAGAGATATTGCCAGGATGCGGATCTGCATGAAAAATTTTATGGCGTAGCAACATAGTAAAAAATATTTCGTGCAGGTCATGAACTAATTTCACTCTATCAATACCTTGTCTATCTAATTTTTCTATATTTGTGATTTTGATTCCAGGAATATACTCCATGGTTAAAATATTACTGGTAGAATAATTTTCATATATATCTGGAATTATTACATTATTAAAATTAGATAAATTTTTTTTAATGATGCGTAAATTTTTTAATTCCAGATCATAGTTCATTTCTTCATATATTGTTTCAATAAATTGCGACGTCATAGCCTGCATTGATGTTTTTATGCTTGGATCTACAAATTTTGTTATAAATGGGAGTGTTTTTATCAATATTTTAATATCTAGTTCTACAATTTTTGCAATTCCAGGCCGTTTGACTTTGACTATTACTGTTTTGCCTTGTAATTGTGCGAGATGAGCTTGGGCTAATGAAGCTCCAGATATTGCAGTAGGTGAGATGGAATCGAATGCAGCTTGACCTAATTCAGTATCAATCAATGTTTTTATTATATCAAATGGAGCCTGAGGCACGTTGTCCTGTAAATTAGATAGTTCATAAAGATACGGTTGTGGTAATATATCAGCGCGAGATGATAGCCATTGACCAAATTTTATGTATACAGGACCTAATGATACAAAAGTCCGTAAAATTTTATTGGCGTGCTTGCGATACTTTACAACATTTACATTTTTGCCTTTTTTTTTGATCCAATCACGCCTATCGTATTTTAGTGAAATTATAATCGGTACAATTTTGATAATTACTTTAATAATTCTAAATATTTTGTGTTCCACTTTATTTTAACTTTTTTGTGAAATTATAACCAGCGTATCCAAATACCAATGCAGTAAAAAATCCAATCAAGTTTTTGGTTGATTTATTATTATTTTTTAGAACAACAGACGATAGTTTACATCCCACAAAAGACGATAATAATCCTATTAACATTTCAGGCGCATCTAGAAGTAAATGCCCTATCGGATCCTTGCGTGGATCTTTCTTATCCACATGCACTAAAAAAATATCTGCGTATTCACGTATATGTAGATTGCCATATCGATATTGTTTAATTGCATCATTCTTTATTCCGAGAAAAGTTTCTTGTGCACCATCTAACATAAATTGCCGTATTTCTTTTGGTACTAAGACATCATTATTTGTCATAAAAAATAGTCAAATGTATTTTATATATTTCTAATTGTCTAAAAACAAAAATAATTTTATTATTATGATAGTTATAAATGAATGAAGCATTATTGATCGTATGACTGTAGACATACAAACCGTCACACAAAACAAAATTTATTCAAATAATATTTTTAAAATAAGCCAACGCGAGTTGATGTGGGGTAAACAAATAAGAAAATTTGACATCATAGAACATAATGGTTCTGTTGCCATATTAACATTAGACAACAAAAATATAGTAATGATAGAACAATATCGTGCGTCTACTGAAGAATATGTTCTAGAAATACCTGCAGGTACTATAGAAAAAAACGAAAAACCAGAAGAGTGTGCAATGAGAGAATTGGAAGAAGAGACAGGATACAAAGCTAAAAATATTGTGCATATGATATCATATTATTCTTCAATAGGGTATAGCACTGAATTAATTCATTGTTATGTTGCTACAGACATATATAAAAATAGTAGCATAATATCTGATGATGAGATCATAAATGTTAAAAAAATTGAATTCGAAGAATTACTAGATATGATAAAAACAAATAAAATAATCGATTCAAAGACAATATGCGCAATATTATTTTATAATCAATTTCGTAATTAAGTATTGTAATTAGGCTTTACAAGATCAGCTATATCAATCCACGAATGTATTATTTTCTCAAACATATGGATGATATCTAAATAATCCAACGGTATTTGTTTAGTGTTTTCTAACAAATATCTAACATCATATATTTTTTGTTGGTATTTACGGTATAGTTTAATAGCTTCTATCGCAAGACATCTATTATTTTGTATGAATGCGTCTATTGATTTTTGTTCTATTGAACCAAAATATTTTGTCAAATCATAAACCTTTTGAAGTTCATTTTTTGACAATGTAGTGTTTATTAGCAGATTAGCTAGATCGACAATAACATCACCAGTTGTTTCCAAGATATGAGCTGCGATTCTATAATCTAGGATATCTATATTTTCTAAATTAAATTTGTTAGCTAATTTTCTGTCTACTATAATAGTACGTATTAATCGCACCAATAAGAAATATTGTCGATCAACTTCGTCGTCTCTAGTAGACAACGAATGTAGATTTGTTCTATCACTCAGTGAGAATCCTAATAAAACAGTATTAAACATGCCAAGTTCTATAGTGCTTATTCGCTTCAAAATTTTTTCTGGGTTTAATGTAGTGCTATCTAATAAGAACTGTAGATCTATATTAGAAGAACCTTCTTCTACTATCTCCATCCCTACCAATCGCCTCATAGAACTACGTATTTTTTCACGATCTTCAGTAGGTATGATGATGACTTTACTTCGTATTTTAATTAAATCATATCCCAGTAGATACGCACCTATTATATCTGCAATTATATTTTCCTCTGTTTGTAGTGGATAAGAGATAGTTACTTCTTTGGAAACACGTGTATTTTTGTTTACAGTGATAGATATATTATTATGATTTGTTTCCAATTCAACTTCATCACTTTTATGTAGATTATTCTCATCTATCCATTGTTTTGGAAGAGATACGAGGATGCTGTTTCCTATTTTTTGCAATGTTCTAATGAATTTGTCCAATTTAAATTAGTATAAGTAATTTAAACCATATTTTTATATTTTTAATTAAATTTAAATTCTAGATGGTAAAAGCTAAAGCTATTGCGTTTTGTCCGGCTCACATAACTGGATTTTTCAAACCAGAATTAACTTTGAAAAAACCAGAATTAATAGGATCTACAGGTGTGGGTTTTTCAATAAAACATGGAATAACTACATCAGTGACAATTGAAGGCAGCACTAAAACAACTGTTAATATAAATAATACAGGATATAAGTCCAATAATAACAATGTGTCTGAATTTATAGTAAAAGAGTTTCTTAAACTAACTAAAAAATGCTTTGTGGTAAATGTAACACATGATACAACAATTCCGATAGGACATGGTTTGGGATGCAGTGGAGCAGTCGCATTATCATTATCATTAGCACTGAATAAAGCATTTAATTTTAAATATTCTAAAATTGAAGTTGGGCAAATCGCACACAACGCTGAGATTATATGCAATACTGGCTTAGGTGATGTTTTGGCTACATATTATGGTGGTTTCGAAATACGTACAAAATGCGGAGCTCCTGGAATAGGATTAGTTAAAAAAATACACATAGATAATTCGCTGATGGTGATAATTGGTTGTTTATCTTCAATACATACCAAAAAATTGATTCAAAAAAGCAAAAAAGCTAGTACATTAGGAAATGAGATGATAAATAAATTTTACCAAACTGAAGATAATGATGAGTTTCATGATATGTCATTAAAGTTTGCACAACATATGAATATAATTACGCCCAAAATGAATTTGATAATAAATGAGTTACGCCAAAACAAAATTAAATGTGGAGTAGCTCTTTTTGGTGAAACTATTTTTGCCATCATACATAAAAACATGGCCAAAAAAGTTTTCTGGATTATGGAGAAGTATAAATGCATAATAATAGAATCTAAAATAGACTACATAGGAGCTAGGATCAAAAACCATGAATAATATCAATGGAATAGAAATTCCTAGAAGTCATCCTAGATTAAAATCATTATTGATCAGAGATAGATTGATCACTGGATTCAATAATGGTCTTGTAGCACATCAAGGCTTAATGGCACATGGAAGAGGAGAAGCTTTTGATTATCTATTAGGCGAAAAAAGTATGAAGCACACTAAATCTGCAATAAAAACAGCTTCCGCAATTTTATTTTTAGCAAAATTACCAGTGATTTCAGTAAATGGGAATGTTGCAGCACTATGCCCCAAAGAAATTGTTAGATTATCACACATCATCAATGCTAAAATTGAAGTTAATTTGTTTTATAATACCAAAAAACGCAAAAAAGCAATTGCAGATAGTCTAAAAAAATGCGGTGCGAAAGATATACTTGGCATTGAGACAAAATCACGTAAACATATTGAGAATTTAGACAGTATGAGAAGAGTTGTAGATGAGAATGGGATTTATAAAGCTGATGTAGTTCTGGTTCCTTTGGAAGACGGAGATCGATGTATAAAACTAAAACAATTAGGCAAAACAATAATCACATTTGACCTAAATCCTTTTTCAAGAACATCACAAACTGCAGATATAACAATAATAGACAATATAGTTCGCGGAATTACAGAATTAATTAATACAAGCCAAAAAATGTCAAATAAGAATGATAAATATTTGCGAAAAATAGTAAATGCTTTTGATAACAAAAAAAATATAGCTATGAGCGTATTGCAAATTAATAATAATCTAATCAGGAATATAATTAATTATGAATAGATCGATAATCGATTTAGTTAACAAGAAAAAACACAAAAAAATATCTGCGATTACTAGTTATGATTACACGATGGCATCTATTTGCGACGAAGCTGGTATTGATTTAATTTTAGTTGGAGATAGTGCAGGAGTGGTTATGTTAGGTTATGAAAATACCATACCAGTGAAGATGGAAGATATATGTTTATTTACAGGAGCTGTAAACCGAGCAACTAAAAATGCAGTTGTTGTATCAGATCTACCTTTTAAATCATATAATAGTACAATACAATCAGTAAATAATTCTCGTAGGCTAATAACATCAGGCGCAGACGCAGTTAAGATTGAAGGCGGATCTAGAATAATGGACAAAATACAAGCTATAAAAAAATCTAAAATTCCTGTGATGGGACACATAGGTTTACAACCACAGACTATGATTCATGAAAAATGTAGAATAAGAGGTAGTACGAAAGAAGAAGCTGTCAGATTGATTGAAGACGCAAAGTTACTTGAGAAAGCTGGCGTGTTTTGCATAATATTAGAAATGATAAATTATGAAGTTGCAAAAATAATAACCGATAGTGTAAATATCCCTACAATAGGAATAGGATCTGGTAATTATTGCGATGGGCAGATATTAGTCATTCATGATATGTTAGGTCTTTATGACAAAGTCCGATTCAAGTTTGTGAAAAAATATTTGTCATTGTCATCAGACATAACAAATGCAATACTGGCATACAAAAACGAAATAGAAAACAATGAATTTCCTGGTTCAGATAATTATTTTTCTATGAAAAGCTCAGAATATAAAAAATTAAAAACGATATACGGTGTGAATTAAACTTGAAAAATCATGATGAACATCATCCATCTCATGATATTATTGGTACACATGGGATAGAATTATTAGATAAGAAAATAGTATTATGCATTAGTGGAAGTGTAGCAGCATATAAAGCCATTGAATTAGCCAGATTATTGATTAGGCGAGGAGCAAAAGTAATATGCGTCATGAGTAGATCAGCTACCAAGTTAATAAGTGCACAGTATTTAAAATGGGCTACTGGGAATTTGGTGATTACAGAACTTGGAGGAGAATTAGAACATATTAAATTAGCAGATTACAAAAAATCAGATTGTATTATAGTATACCCAGCTACAGCTAATATAGTAGGGAAATTAGCAAATGGAATATCAGACAGCATATTATCGACGATGTTAATGGTAGGATTAGGCTCCAACACTCCTATATTCATGGCTTTAGCAATGCATGAATCTATGTATAACAACATAGCAGTGACTAAAAATATCGAATTTTTGAACAAAAAAGTAAATATTATAGAATCAAATATTATAGAAAACAAAGCTAAGATTTTAGATCCTGAAAAAGTTGTGAGGTATATTATTAAGAAGATTGCTCAAAAATCTATTTTAACAGACAAATATATTTTAGTGACAGCGGGATCTACAATAGAATACATAGATCCAATAAAAATTATTACGAATAATAGTACTGGTAAAACAGGATTATTACTTGCTAAAGAAATGGTAGATCATAATGCCAATGTTACATTGATATATGCTCACGGATCTGAGAAACCTCCAGATGAAGTAAAAACCATACGTGTTAATACTACTGATGAAATGTTTGATGCAATAAAACATGAGATGCAACATAAAAAAATGGATGTTATAGTATTGGCAGCTGCAGTATCAGACTATAAACCAAGTAGTATCAACAAATCGAAAATCAAATCAACTAAAATAAATTTAAAACTAGGTAAAACTGTCAAGATAATTGATCATATCAAAAAAATTCAAAATGATGTTTTTCTGGTTGGTTTTAAGGCAGAAGCATGTGCTTCTAAGAACATTCTAGTAGAAAAGGCCAAACAAAAAATGACATATTCTAATTCAGATATGATCGTGGCTAATGATATAGGAACTACAAATTATAGAACTAATTCAGATTATAATGATGTTACTATAATAGATAATAAATCAATAGTCAATACCGGTTGGACAACAAAATCAAACATAGTTAAAACAATTGTAAAAATCATTATGAAAAACATGGCCAACAAATAATCATTATAAAATTAATAGATCTTTAGTAAATTTATGTAACAAAATACACTTGTCTGTTACTACAAGAGAGTCTTCAATTCTGACACCTAATTTGCCTGGTATGTAAATTCCAGGCTCTATCGTAATTGTCATATTACTGTTTAATTTTGTTTTGTTATTAGAAGATATTATGGGAGGTTCATGTACATCAATGCCTACACCATGCCCAGTGGAATGAACAAAATATTTTCCATAGCTATGTGAATGAATATATTTTCTGCATACTCTGTCTATTGAGCTGCACATAATTCCATCATGCACATTATTAATTCCATATGATTGTGAAGTTTTGACAATATCATAAATTTGCTTTGCGGTTTTAGAAATTGTTCCTAATCCAAATGTACGAGTTGCATCAGAAACATATCCTTTATATCTCAATGTAAGATCTACAACAACTAGATCACCATCATTAAATTTTCTATGCGTAACTTGTGAATGTGGTAATGCAGCGTTTGGACCACCAGCAATAATCAAAGGGTTAATTGTAAATTTATAACCAGTGTCAAACATTTCGTATTCCATAGCTTTAGACATTAGAAATGTTTGTAATTCATATTCTGTTTGTCCAATTTGTATTTTATTTATACACATATCAAATAGATTATCTATTATCGTAGCTGCCTTTTGAAGTGTGTTTATTTCGTCTTTATCTTTGATTAAACGTGAATTCAAAAATGGAGTTGTAGATCTAACTATGTATGATTTACGGTTTAGACTTTTGAGTATGTCACAATCATTGCAATCAGTGCATACTTTACAATTTTTGGTGATTGAAAGTAAAGATTGCGTCAAATTATCGCGTGTGGATTTTATAATAGTGCAATCTATAGATTCAGTTTTTGCTCTATATTCTTCTAGTTCTGATGTTATTATGATAGTATCTAATGTATTTTTTAATATGACTATACATTCTCCCCAAAATCCAGTCATATAAAAAATGTTTTCAGGTGAAAAAGCTACTAACGTGTCACAGCCTAACTTTAATGCTTGATTTATGAGATTTTGTCTTCTATTTTTCATCATGATTAATAGTTTATTTGGTTTATGTTTGTAAAGTTTTATAACAGAATATATGATAATTGTTTAGATCATGAATAAAAAAAAAATTGTTGCTTTATTATCAGGGGGGTTAGATAGTCAACTAGCTATAAAAATGATGCAAAAACAAAATTTCGAAGTATCTGCACTTGCGATAAAAACTCCTTTTTGTGATTTTGATTGTGGTAGAGGATGCGGATCTGAAATTAGAGAAAAAGCGGACAATTTGAATGTCAGTTTAAAAACAGCATACTTAGGTGAAGAGTATATAGAGATGCTCAAGAATCCGAAATATAAATTTGGTTCTGGTATGAATCCATGTATAGATTGTAGATCTATGATGTTCGGTGTTGCAAAAAAATACATGAAGGAGATAAATGCGGAGTTTGTTATTTCTGGAGAAGTGTTAGGCCAAAGACCAATGAGCCAACATAATAAAGCATTAAAGATTATTGAAGATGAAGCAGATTTAAGTGGTAAAATTGTTAGACCGTTGTCAGGTATGTTACTACCTAAAACAGAACCAGAAAAAAAAGGATTGATAGCTAGAGAAGATTTAGGTAAAATCAGAGGACGAACGAGAAAAAGCCAATTAAAATTAGCTAAAAAATTTGGAATTGATAATCCTCCAAATGCAGGAGGTGGATGTTTGTTAACAGATAAATCATTTGCACAAAAAGCTAAAGATCTGTTTAGATATATAAAAAGTCCGACAATGAATGATGTGGAATTATTAAAAATAGGAAGACATTTTAGGTTTAATGAAACAACCAAATTAATAGTCGGTAGAAACGAACGTGAAAATGGAATTATAGAATCTTTAAAATTGCCTGAGGACGTATTGCTTCACGTCAAAGATCATGTAGGGCCAACTTCTCTACTACGTGGTAATCAACTTACAAATTACATAATGACAGCGTCACAAATAACAATACGTTACTCAGATGCAACTATAAATGCAGATACGATTGTTACTTACGAATACCGAAATAATAAAAAAGAGATCAATACAAAATATAAAGACGAATCATTTTATATAAAATATAGAATTAGTCTTTGACATATATGTAAATAGTAATTGACAAGTAATACTTTTGCAATTAGATCATAATTTTAAGTAATGCAAAAACAAGAACCTATGTATCTGAAAGCCATTACACTGAGAGAATTGAATGATGTGTATTCATTAAAAAAAGATATTAAAAACAAAATAATATTAATTTTGAGAATTACTCCGTTGGCACAAAAAGATGTGGAAGGGTTACGGAAAGCTGTTGAAGAATTGTATTCGTTCACTAAAGATTTTGATGGAGATATGGTGAGATTGGGAGATGAACGTATTATTGTCACACCTCCAAATGTTAAGATTTGGAAGTCAGATAATAGATTAAAATAATTTTATAGCTTCTTGTATTTGTGGGTAATGTGTGGGTATTCTAAACATTCTGCGTATTGACATCGAAAGATTTTCTGATTTTCTTCTCTCTCCATGATTGACTAGCACTCTCCTAAGCTTTGGTCTTAATTTGTGTACAAACGATATCAGTTGGTTATAGTCACTATGTCCACTAAACCCATCTAGTTTTTCTATAGAACAATTAATGTTGGAAACTTCTATTTTACCATTTTTACCTATTAATGAAACTTGTTTAGCTCCATCTAAAACACGTCTTCCAAGAGTTCCATTTACTTGATAAGAAACAAATAAAATTTTATTTTTCTGAATTGGAGCAATATTTTTGAAGTATTCTAATACTGGTCCTCCTTCCAACATACCAGATGTAGCTATTATTATACACGGAGTGTTTTCTCTCAATGGCTCTTCTCTTGCATCAGGATGTTCTATATTTGTAAAATATTCTGAATCAAACGGATTGTCATCAGTTTCTAGAATTTTTTGTTTAAGCTCACGAGCTAAATATTCAGGATAAGATTCATGTATTGCAGAAGCTTCAGATATCATACCTTCCATAAATACTGGAGATTCTACCATCTCTCCAGATTTCATATATTGATCTATGACTATCATAATTTCTTGAGCACGTCCAACTGCCGGAATTGGTATAAGTATTTTTCCGCCATCTACCAACGTGGTGTTTACTGCATTGATGAATGCTGATTCTACTTCTTGTCGTGTAGGTTGTACATCTTCTTTGGCACCGTAAGTACTTTCTATGAGTAGTGTTTCAACACGAGGGTAATTCCAGCTTGCACTTTCAAAGAGCATACTTTTACCATATTTGATGTCACCGGTATATACAAAATTATGATCACCATTACCAATATGAAAATGACACGTAGAAGAACCTAATATATGTCCAGCATTTGACAAAACAAGTTTAATGTCAGGAGATATGTCCGTAACTGTACTATATGGCATAGTTATCGTTTGTTTCATGATTTGTTTTACATCACGTTCAGAATATATTGGAGATTTTCCTTGAGCAGCTGAAACTTTAATTGCGTCTAATTGAATTAAATTCATCATGGGGAGTGTAGGTTCAGTGCAATAAATTGGTCCTTTGTAACCATATTTACAAAGTACTGGAAGAAATCCTGTGTGATCCAAATGGGCATGGCTCATTACTATTGCGTCCAGATCATCTAATGTAATGTTAGCCCAATCTAATCTGGGAAATGATTCTGTTGGGTTACGTGTTCCAGGGTTTACACCACAATCTATTAAAATTTTACTTTCCTGCGTCATTAATAACATACAAGATCTACCAACTTGGCCAAATCCACCCAATGTTAACAATAAACCTCGGATTTTTGAGACAGTCTAGGCCGAAAAATTTTTTCCCCTATCTGTTTAAGTTGTTTACTTCTATCCGAAGAGGATATTTTTAAATTATAATTTATTGTTTGTGCTGTAGTAGATGTTTTTGTGGCTGCTTTTCTTATTCTTAACCTCCACCCTGTTTTTTCAGTTATTTCTGCAATGTTAAATTGAGTGTTTTTTTGTAGCAACCACGGTCTTTTCACTTCTACAGAAACTTCTCCGATAGCATTATCAAAAAACATGCCTTGCAAATTAGCATCCTTAGGAATTTTATTTATTATAATTTGTTTAGCGTCTTCTTCAATCTTACGAATAGATTCATCTGTTCGTATGACTATTCTTTTTTTAATTATATTTACTAGGTTAGATATTATTTCGTTATTTTCCAATAAATATTTTGGAGAATTTGTATAAAGTGCTATCTTAGGGCCCTCGTAATCAATTTTGGTCACATTAGATTCTTTGGGTATATTTTGTAAAATTGTAGACATTATACCTTGATTTGATTGTATTTCTTTTTGTGTAGTTTTTTTTGGCATTTAACCACATTATATTATAATATTTGGGCTTTTTTTTGTTCTTTTGTTAAAAGTCTATAACCATTATTATCTATTATAGAAATATTTATTCCATCTCCAGTTCCAATATTCCGTGTTATAGCTGCTTGGACAGCACGCAAAGCTATTTTTTTTGCATTTTCTACATCCAGTGAATCTTTATATTCGTTTTCTAATATGCCGTAAGCTACTGGAGATCCACTACCTGTAGTAACATATGTCTTTTCTTCAACAGATCCAAACATATCAATATTATATAATGAAGGACCTTGTTTATCATACCCTCCAACTAAAATATCAGCAATAAATGGGTAACCTCTATTTTGATGAAAGATCAATGATGTCAATCTAGTAAGCGATTTTATTGGAATGGGTTCATTCTTATTAACTTTATAGATACCAGCATGATATCTCAATATATCAGTAATATTTTGCGCGTCAGCAACTCCGCCAGCCATAGTCATGGCAGCGTGATTGTCTATTTGTTGGATTTTCATGGTATTATTGTTGGCTACAAAATAGCCAGCACTGGCCCTCATATCCGCACAAAGCACTACACCATCTGTTGCTTTTATTCCTACTGTTGTAGTCCCATGCAATATTTTTTCTTTAATGTTGTCAGACAAAAAAACACCTTTAATATTGCATCAAGTAAGCCATGCCCCTTTTAAATAACTTTTTATTTTTCATGGTGAGATATTGTCTCAATATGAAATTTCATGCTATGGAATTACCTAGATTAATTGTGATCGGAGAAAAAATACTCGACGATTTCGAAAAATTTTTACGTTCAATTAGTAATACCAGAAAAATTTCAATAATATCTGGAAAATATGTTAAAAACATGATTCAAAAAAAAATTATGAAGGTGTTATCATCTTCAAATGTTCAATGTTTTTGGCACATAGCAACAAGTAATGATCTGGAATCTATAAATGAGTTACAAAAAAAAATTAACCTGGATAGAAGTAAAATTATTGTCGGGATTGGAGGTGGCAGATCTGTAGATATAGCAAAAATGATATCATTCAAGCTGGCTAAGCAATTTATTAGCATACCAACGTCTGCATCACATGATGGTATAGCAAGTCCATTTGTGTCCATACGTGGAAATAAACCGTATTCAGTAGTTGCCAATGCACCACTTGGTGTTTTTGTAGATATAGATATAATAAAAAGTGCACCAAAAAGATTGTTAGCTAGTGGTTGTGGAGATTTGATTGCTAATATTATAGCTATACATGATTGGAAGCTCGGAAGAGATAAAACTGGAGAGTATTTTGGAGAATACGCTGCAAATTTAGCCAATATGAGTTCAAAAATACTGATCGAGAATACCAAAAACTTTGCAAAAAATGGCTGCGATGTAAGAATAATAGTAGAAGCGTTAATCAGTGCCGGAGTAGCTTCGTGTATTGCAGGTAGTAGTAGACCATGTTCAGGTTCAGAACACTTATTTTCACATGCATTAGATATAATAGCTCCTGGCATTGGTTTACATGGTGAAAAATGCGGGATAGGATCTATAATGATGGCCAAATTACAAGGTCAAGATTGGAAAAAAATAGCTAATGCTTTACTCAATGTAGGAGCTCCTACCACTGCCAAACAAATTGGCATAAAACCAAAAACATTAGCTAAAGCATTAATCATGGCACGAGGATTAAGACCTGAACGATATACTATTCTTCATGAATCTGATATGAATGAAAAAAAAGCAATTAAACTTGCAAAAAGTACATTGGTTCTATAGTCAGGTTTTCGGTTTATCGATACGAGTATTTTTTACATATGTTTCAATGAAATTGATTTGGTTTATGGAGGAAATAAATTTAAAAATTTCAGATTTAACTAAATGTTTTATTATTTGAAGGCCTTCTAATCTAAATATGTCTTCGTGTATATAGATGTCAAGTGTGTTAGAATTTGTTTTTCTGAATTTCAATTTAGATTTTGTGATGTTAACGTGTCTTTGTAAAATAGATGCAATCTTATCTTCATCAGTATCTAACAATTTTAAAATATTAACGTCATAGGTTATCGTTTTACCAGCAAATCTATGATTAAAATCTACTTGAACACGTCCAGATCCAATAAAACGTATAATTCCTTTACGATTATCTATTTCAATTGCATCTCCCACAGAAACTTTATCAGCATTTTCTCCTAGTTTTCTCAATGGCATCATTCGTACTTTACCAGGATCTCTCTCACCAAATCCTGTATTTGGCGGTATTTGCAAAGATGTTTTATCACCTACATTAGTATTTGCCAATGCGTCATCAAGACCTTTAATGATCCATGATTCACCTATGGCCACTAATTTAGGGCAATAGACAACATCAGAATTATAAAAATTATGTTTCCTAGCTTCGTTTTCAGAGGTTGTTTCGAATACTTCGCCAGTATCTTTTACCTTTGCAGTGTAATTAATTAAAATTAGCGAATCTTTAGCAAATGTCAATATTAGTAACTTTTGAAATTCCTTATATTAAGTAACATGCTAAAGTGATTCAAGTTCATCTAATTTATCTTGAGCAATTTGAAATGACGACTGATCTGTTTTATAATTCATAATATTGAGTGTAGATGATATAGAAGAAAGAGTTCTCATGACATGGTATTTATTTATTTCACCCATACATCCTATTCTAAACACTTTTCCTTTCAGATTTCCAAATCCGCCAGCTACTAGAACTTTGAAATTTTCTGCCAGTGTATTTCTGAATATTTTATCATCTAGTCCAGCTAAATAATTTAGTGCAATTATCGAAATAGATCTATCTTCTTCTTTAGCAAATGGTTTAAATCCCATTGTAGTCAAGCTAGAATACAAAGCGTCTGAACATATTTGGTGGCGTTTTATTCTAACATCAAGTCCTTCTTCAAGTATTATTGATAATGCTTCTCTATATGCATATAAAATTGGTATTGCAGGAGTGAATGGAGTTTCTTTAGACTTATTATAGTAATTAAAATACCGTGGCAAGTTGAAATACATAGTAGAAGGCGGGTTGTCAACCATGTATTTTTTTGCTCTTTTGTTTACAGAGATTATAGAGATCCCAGGAGGTGCAGCTATAGCTTTTTGCGAACCTGTAACACATATATCAATATTCCATTTATCAACAGGAAGTTCTGATCCTCCCAGTAATGAGACAGAATCCACTATATAATAACAATCATTTCTAGATGTAAGATTTGATATTTTATCAAGATATTTTATTTGTGTGCCAGTTGATGTTTCATTATGCACTGCATAAAAAGCTTTTACGTCTGGGTTATTATCAAATGCTTCTTTAACTTGTTCCAACGTAGCATTTTTACCAGGAGGTGTTACAATTTTAATCGTATTAGCTCCTTGCAATTCAAGTAATTGAGATAATCTACTACTAAATTCACCATTAACTGGAATGATTACTTTGTCTCCTTTTTGGATGAGATTTATTACAGATGCTTCAACAGCTCCAGTTCCAGATGCAGATAATACAACAATATCACTATCAGTTTGGAAAACGCTTTGTGTTTTTTGTATTATGTCTTCATATAGTTCAACAAAATCATTACCACGATGATTTATCATATGTGTCAACATTGCTTTAGTTACACGTTCTGGCACATTAGTAGGGCCCGGAAGCATAGTCAAATATTCCAATGATATCTGATTTAATTTTACATTACCACTATTTATAATTAAAGAATAGATAATCTCTTTTTCAAGTCGATGTTGCTTAATATTGTTTTCGTTCCTCTGGGAACTAGGCTTTTCCATTCATCACCAAACATCATTTTATTTCTAATGATAGTTCCAGATAATATTTTTCGATCTTGTAGTCGAATAGTAAAAACTTTTGAAATTTTAGAATATATAGATGCAGTCACTATGTCATTTGAGAAAACCAAATCGTATTTAGGTACAAGAGAGTTTATTGCAGCGATCCATTTTATATGATCATCAAAATCAGGTATCAAATAAATTTTAATTCTCTTTAATAATGATTTATCGAGTGATGCTAAAATCATTTTTTTGCGTTCTGTCGCACTAAATGGATTACGTTTTTCGTTTTTTTTATTTGAACTGCCGATTCCAATCCATAGCATATTTACTTTAGATAATGCAAATTGTACAGCATAAAAATGACCTAAATGAAACGGTTGAAATCTACCTATAAGAAATCCATTCATAAATCATATTTGTTAGTATTTGTTTAAATTCTTTTGATATATAATTTCAGTTACAATAAACAGCGTGAATTTGAATTTATAATGCATCTTCACCATTAGATTGCTTATATACCTTCATCTAATAGCGACGCCATGAGAAAAATTATTAATGAAATAAATAAAGTTAATTTACCTAGGAAAATTATTTTTGACCTCAATTTTTGAAATTGTTTTTCATTTTGTTTTGATATTATTAGGTCTTGGTTTATTATTTTAACATGAATTACAAATGACAGTATTAATACAATAACTAAAATTATTTTAATGAGTAAAAAATATCCATAATTTGTAGTAAACAATATATCAGGTTGTGTTAAGAATGAATATGCTTTATACACACCAGTGATGATTAATATGATAAGTGATGGTAGTGCTAATTTATTGAATTGTTTTCCTATTTTGATCATAATTTTTAATCTTTCTTGAAAACTGAAAGTTTCTTTTAAAGTTGGTGCAATCACTAACCCAATAAATACTGAACCTCCAAGCCATATAGATGCAGTTACTAAATGCACCCAAGTTATTATTGCATGTTCTATCGTCAATACAAATATAAAATTAGGAACGTTTTAATTTAAATTTTAATAATGTTTTTTAGCAATTAATTAATAAGATAGTTAATGTTTCAGGGCAAAGTTATTATTTTTATTGCTATGGGAGGTTTACTTGCAATGCTGGGAGGAATAATATATTATGCTAGTCTAGATAATCCAAAATTACAACAAGCTGGAGTATATTTAATAGATGTGAAAGTAGTAGATGTGAATTCCATAGAAAGATTTGCCAAACTTCAAACTACTTTTCTAGTAAAAAACCCTACAGACAAAACTTTCACTGTTCCATTAATAGCATATAGATTATTTGCAGATGATGTATTAATTGGCAATGGACAATATTCTACTGAAGATATAGCTATGCCAGGCCGAGCTGCGTTTTATCCAAATACCGAAATTCCACTAACACATATTTTTAGACTAGTATTTTCAGAAGACATAGAAGGAGAATATAACAATATTATTAACAATAATAAAAACGTAAAATTTACTGCAGAGGGCATAATAACGTTAGAGAATGCATGGAGTGTAATTGAGAAAAACTTCACGGCAACATTATAGTATTAGTTTCAAATGGGCCGAGAGAGATTTGAACTCTCGATCATTGCCGTGTCGAGGCAATATCATACCAGCTAGACCATCGGCCCCATCCAATTGTACATGATGTGCAATATTAAATTTTGACGGCAATGTTATTAAATAATCAAAATATTTTGTATTGGGCTTGTGGCGCAGAATCAAAATATGATGCGGACAATGGATAACGTGGTAACCTCCTAAGTTACAGATCGAGGGATCGAGGCCCTCCAAGCCCGAAGTATGATATATATTTTAGTTAAAAATCTTAATGAATGATAAATCTTGAATGTTATTGTTATATCTGGAAGTCCACGCACTATATCAAATACTCAAGTAATGATGAGATATGTTTATGATTACGCAAAAAGCAAATATAATAACACAAAATTCTTAAATTTATCTCAAATAAAAATGGAGTCATATCGTGGTAATGACGAAAATTATAATGAAGATACCAAACAAGCTATTAATGATGTGATAAGTGCAGATGTTTGGTTAATTGGCGCTCCAATATATAATTCGTTTTTCAGTGCCGCATTAAAAAATTTATTTGAGTTTATTAATTACAAAAATACAGATGGCAAGATTGCAGGCATAGCAATTATGGCTTCAGGCAACATAGGATTTACTAATGTACACACATTACTTGTACAATTAATGACATATTTCAAGGTTATTACCAATCCAAAAGCTGTATATATGAATGCAAAGATGGTAGAACGAAATCAAATAATAGACAACGATTCCAAAATTAGATTGAAAGAAATGATAGATGCGACTTTAACATTAGCTAATACACTAAAGCTTTAGATCATATTTGTTAATAATTAATACAAGCATAATAAAACACAACATACTGAAAGCAAATCTGAAGAATTATTTTACAAATTTGTTTAACAATGGATTGTAGTTGTAAGTGTCATTTTGGAGGTGCTGTAAGCTGCCCATTATGTAAAAAAAACCACGGAGAATGTTGCAATCATTGCAAAAATTAGTAGTGTCACATATAATGTAATCTAAGATTGCTTACATCATATTTCAATTAGATTCGGTAATTTGTTTTGGGGTTGTTCTTATTTCAGATTGTAATACTTGAATTTTTCTGAGTAGTTCATTCCTCAAATCACGTGCGACTCTTCTCACAGTAGGACGTGGAACACCTAAGTCATCTACAACTTTAGTATATATATCCTGTTTATTTGTAAATACATTTTCAAGGCATATATTGATGGCATTTTTTACAACAATACTTTGATTCATCTGATCACATAAATGGTTTTTTATATGTCATATATAAGATTATACAAATTTATCGTTACTAAATTTGTTTTAATATGACATTCCAATAAAAGTTTGCGCGTTAATAGTTCAATAATGTTAGTCTAATCACCATCAGATCCACAAGAACAGAAACCGTATTCGTCAATTCTAGTATTACAAATAACACAACGATCACCATAGATAACTTCCCATGGTTCTTTGCCAAAAAGTTTGAAATGAACATCTATTTCAATAGGTATTTTTCTTTTTGTCACAGATGTTTTAATAAATTAGCATATATTAGTAGAT
>JAHRAP010000089.1 GCA_020027255.1 Nitrosopumilaceae archaeon
TTTAGACTAGTATTTTCAGAAGACATAGAAGGAGAATATAACAATATTATTAACAATAATAAAAACCTAAAATTAGTAACAGACCGTAGAGCTTGCTAAATAATACGATATAACTAATAGCAGATTCTAATGTATTAATGTCATTATAGTTTTCTTGTAATAAAATACCAGATTTGATTGTCAATGGAAATACTAAGAATACCAACAAGCAATAATAAGTGATTAATGATGACAAAACAGATACTATAACAATTACATATAATAATATTGGAAAAATCCAGTAAATCATCGTTGATTTTTTTTTACCAAAAATTATTATAATCGTTTTTCTACCACAGGACTTATCAGCATCAAAATCAGGAAATGACGAAACAAACAATATGAATGATGATAATATACCAATGTTAATTCCAATTACAATAACATCCATATCAATCTCATAGCTCTGAATGAAGTAGCTGCCAAGCAATATCATTGCACCTTTGATGCAAACAAATATTTCAGATAATCCGTGATCAACAATTTTTGTAGAATAAAAATATATTGAGAATATAGCAAAAATAAGTATTATAGCTATAATTATTCCATGAGAATATATAAAATAAACTCCAATAGATATTCCAATGGATAAAAAAAATAAGCCTGCTAAATAAACATGCGATGGTTTTATCAATCCACTTGGTAGAATTCCAGTACCACCACTGAATTTTGTTCGATGAGTTTTTAGATCAATCCCACGTTTAAAATCCCAATAATCATTTAATAAATCCACACTAATGTGTAGTGATACTACACCACATATTGTTAGTATTGCCTGGTATAGATCGACAAAATTATTATTGTGATAATTAATTATTAGGCCCATAGCTACAGAAATTATAGACGAAAATAGAAATTTAATACGAATTGCGCGTAACCAAATTTGTATTTTATTTATTAACACAATTTGATCAAAATATAATGCGTATTATAAACTACAAATTGAGCTTAACAAAATGTCATATCAATGTCTCATCGTTAACACACATAGGCTTTCTGCCATTAAATCCAGAATTTTTTTCATGCCAAAATTTTATTTCTGTTTCGCCATATTTCCAACACAACCACACTTCATCTGAAAAATGCTTGGATGGAAAATCCACCAGTCCTTCATCAATGCTTTTTATGATGACACCAAGACTTTCTAAATTTGCAATGGCATTGTATAATTCAGTTAATGCATAATTGAGTTTCTGTTTTAATTTAATGTATATCTCCATGTTTATATTTGAGTCTATATGTTGTTCAATTTCAATAACTTTATTTCTTTGTTGCAACACAATTTCATATTTTTTTATCACATTTGGCAATATTTCATTCGCTGTAGCCATAGTGAAATACGAAAACATATTAAATAATTTTTTACCCACCTATTAAAAATCTTGTTACAATCATATTAAATTAGAAATACAAATCCAATGATTTAGACGGATTATTTAAAACATGTGAAATTTGTGCGCCCATATTTTTTGCCGCCATGGATTTTCTTATTCCTATTTGGTAATATGTTTCATCAATAGTATTTTTAGCAATAAGTACAAATACTTTTCCAGAGTATTTTCTTCCAGTTCTACCTTTACGTTGTATAAACCTAATGGAGCTTGGGACGTTATCATAAAATATCACGTTATTAACTTCTGAGATATCTAATCCTTCTTCTCCTACTTTAGTAGCTATTAGAACTTTATAGTCATTATTTTTAAATTTTTGCACTGTTTCAATTTGTTTTTTTTGTTTTAAGCCAGTTTTTCCAGCCTTACCAATTAAAAATCCATTTTTAATATTCATTCCTGTTAATTTCTCATGTATTATTTCTACAGAATCCCTATAGCTTGTAAATATAATCGTCTTACTATCTAATTGTTTAACAATATCTTTCAATTTTATAATTTTATCATGCTCAAAACCATTTTCTTGCATTGCTTTGGATGCAATTATTCCACGTGTGAAATTAATATCATTAAACAAGTAGTCGACACCAAATTTTTTTAATTTCATCCTTGCACAAAAACGTAAAAATGAAGTTACACCATGTGATTCGAACATATTTAATGCATAATGGATTCGTATAGTAGTAAAATATAATTTTGTCAAATATTTATTTTTACTAGTTATATAATTTTGCATTTTAAGTAATTTGGATAATGATTTATTGGAATATATAACAACACCATATTTTTGTAATTTGGCATATTTATCATCTAATGATGCTTTGAGTAAACTTTGCACATGTTTCATTTCAGGAGACAGACTTACCAAAATCCATTCAATTTTGGTATCTTGTATATATGGTTTTACATCTGGGCTGTCTTCTGTCCTATAAGCTATTTTGGTTATTCTTAGATTATGTACTATTTCAACAGCTTTTTCTTTTTCGCTTGGCAATGTTGCTGTCATTCCAATTATTTTAGTATTATGATCTGCGATTTCTGATGCAATATAAGAATATGCATAATGCCCAATAGATCGATGAGCTTCATCAAAAATAACTAAACCAAATTTGTCAGGAAGTATTATATTTCTAATTAGATCATTTTTTGCTATTTCTGGTGTTGCACAGATCACGCTATTCTCCCATAATTTTCTTCTTTTGGTTATTATATCTTCGCCAGTAATTAATGCTATATCAAATATTGTCAATGTGTTTTTAAGGAATTCGTAATGTTGATGCACTAAGACTTTGGTAGGAGCTAGAAATAAAATAGCTTTTTCACCTACAGAAAGATATTGTGCTATTATTTGAACTGCTATAGCAGTTTTTCCAAGTCCAGTAGGAAGAACTATTAAACAGTTTTCATCAATAGTTTGACCAGCCAAATTTATTTGGTAGTCTCTAGACTCCATAGATTTTACACGTATAAAATGATGAACTATATAATTATCATGTTTCATTAAAATGAGTTAAATTATTGATGATTTAAATTATTAATTTGTTTTATATGTACAATTATTAATTTAGATATATGAAAATAGATTTTGAAAGACCTAACTGGGAAGAATATTTTATGTTACAAGCAGAATTAGTTAAATTGCGTTCTAATTGCATGATTAGAAAAGTAGGAGCTATCATAGTTAAAAATAACAGGCAAGTCTCTGCAGGCTATAATGGAACACCTCCAGGGCTTAAAAATTGCTATGAGGGAGGTTGCGATAGATGTAAACAAAGAATAAATAAAAAAATAGAATCCGGAATGCTTTTAGATAGATGTATGTGCAGCCATGCAGAAGCTAATGCTATAATACATTGTACATTATTAGGAATCAAAATTGTAAATGACTCAATTTTATACAGTACTCATATTCCATGCTTGGAATGTACTAAAATGGCAATAACAATAGGCATAAAGGACATAATATCAGTAAGATCGTATATGGATCCATATAACTACTTGATCAAAAATAAAACCGTGAATATAAAATTAATAAATATAGATAAGCTCAAGTATTGGACAAAATTACTAAATTATACAATTGAGCAAAAATGAATTACAAAAACATGGTTACAATAAAGATATTATTGGCAAGCCACCGCATCCATTATTACTTGTATCTGCCACATATGATGGTAAAAAAAGAATAGCCGTTCTAAAATTTTACGATGTGGGATTACAAAAAATAATATTGTGGGAAGACAATACAAATCACAAGCCTTATTGTTATTCAAAATTAGAATTATCAGATTTAGAATTTTTACAAGAACGTGATGACGTGATTAAAATAGAAAAAGTACCAAAGATTGATTTGTTATTGGATAAAAAAATATATGTTTCAAAAATAATTGTCAAAGATCCGTTAGCAATAGGTGGAACACAATTCAATAAAAGTATTAGAAATATTACAAAGACATGGGAATCAGATATAAAATATTATGAAAACTACTTATATGATAATTCACTTAATATAGGTAAATTTTATGAGTTAAAAAATAATAATATAATACCATATGAATTCCAAACTTCGGACAAAATACAAACCATATTAAAAAATTTACTTCTTAAAAAACATACATATGATGGAATGATCGATAACTTTCAATTTAAAAATAAAATTTTAAATTGGGCAAAATTATTGGACCAACCACTACCTAAGATCAAGAGAATAAGCTTTGATATAGAAGTTGAATCAGAAATTGGCAGAATCCCAGATATCAAATTAGCCACAAAAAAAATAACTGCAATAGGATTTACTGGAAGCGATGGATTTAAACAAGTTTCAATACTTAAAAAGTCTGATAGCGATGATGATGGAAAAAATGAGTTAGATGAAGATGTAAAAATAGTATTTTTTGATGACGAAAAAAACCTTATTTCGGATGCATTTCGTATTTTAGATTCGTATCCTTTTGTAATTACGTTTAATGGAGATGGTTTTGATATACCGTATTTAGTAAAACGTGCTGAAAATTTGCTTATGGAAAATACTCACAATCCATTCATCATGTTAAGAGATTCGTCGACATTAAAAAATGGAATACACGTAGATTTGTATAGAACATTTTCAAATAGATCTTATCAAATTTATGCTTTTAACAATAAATATGCTGATTTTTCTTTGGATAGCATAGCTAAAGCGTTACTTAATAAATCCAAACTATATCATGGAACTAATATTAATGATTTAAAATCATATCAACTAGCACGTTATTGTTTTAATGATGCCCAATTAACATACGAATTGACAAGTTTTGATGAAGATGTATTAATGAATTTATTTATTGTGATATCTAGAATTGCAAAAATGCCTATAGACGATATTTCTAGAATGGGAGTGTCTCAATGGATTAGGAGTCTTTTGTATTATGAACATAGACAAAACAACGCAATAATTCCGCGTAGAGACGAATTAGAAAACAGATCAGCTGATGTAATAAGCAACGCTATAATCAAAGACAAAAAATTTCGTGGAGGATTAGTAGTAGAACCAATAGAAGGTATTCATTTCAATGTAGTAGTTATGGATTTTGCTAGTCTATACCCATCAATTATCAAGATAAAAAATTTGTCATATGAAACAATACGTTGTATCCATTCTGACTGCAAACAAAATACCATTACAGAAACTAACCACTGGTCGTGCATGAAAAAAAATGGATTGACTTCATCAATAATAGGATCTTTAAGAGATTTACGAGTAAATTATTATAAATATCTCTCTAAAAAATCAGATGTCGAGGAACAGAAATTATATGCGACTGTTAGCCAAGCACTTAAAGTTATTTTAAATGCAAGCTATGGTGTTATGGGTGCAGAAATATTTCCTTTATATTTTTTGCCAGCTGCAGAAGCAACTACAGCAATAGGAAGATATACTATTTTAGAAACCATAAAAAAATTCAAAAAAAATTCAATTGACGTATTATATGGCGATACAGATTCTCTATTTTTAAAAAATCCAACAAATGAACAGATAAAATTTGTCATCGAGAGTGCAAAAAATGAACATAACGTAGATCTAGAAATAGACAAAAAATATAGATATGTAGCTTTAAGTAAAAGAAAAAAAAATTATTTTGGAGTTACAAATGATGGGAAAGTAGATGTGAAAGGTTTAACCGGAAAAAAATCACATACACCATTATTTATTAAAAATTTATTTCAGGAATTATTAAAAATATTAGCTCAAATTAAATCAAATAATGATTTTGAAAATGCTAAAATTCAAATTAGTAATAAAATATCTGAATGCGCGAAAATGCTCACATCAAAAAAAATATCTTTAAACGAATTAGCGTTCAATGTGATGATTAGTAAGGCGCCTTCAGAGTATATTAAAACGATTCCACAGCATATACGAGCTGCACGATTATTAGAATCTATAAAAACTGTAAAAAAAGGAGATATAATATCATATGTTAAGATAATAAATAAACCAGGAGTTAAACCAGTGGAAATAGCACACAACGAAGAAATAGATGCTAAGAAGTATATGGAATTCATGGAATCTACATTAGATCAGATAATATCGTCTATGAACTTAGATTTTGATACAATATTAGGGAAACCAAAACAGACAGGTCTAGATCAATTTTTTTGGGCTGATTAAAAATATTAGTTTTATAGCAATTATTTTATATACCAATTAACATCATGTAAATAGATATTATTTATGTTTATAATAAATTGTAAGAATTATGATAACATAGATGAAAAAAATATCATCAAGTTATCAAAAATCATCAAAAAAATTTCGCTCAAACATAAAACTCAGATAGGTATTGCACCGCCACATCATTTATTGACAATCCCACATAAATATAAAATACCAGTGTTTGCACAACATGTAGATAATATAGACAAGAATAATAGTACTGGATTTTTAATACCTAAATCTATCAAAATATCTAAGATTAATGGAAGTTTAATAAATCATAGCGAACATAGAATTTCCAAGAATGATATCGTAGGACTAATACAAAAAATTAAAAAATTAAATATGATTTCAATATTATGTGTGGAAAGAACAGATGAATTACAATCGTATTTGAAATATAATCCTACATATATTGCAATAGAACCTAAAAATTTGATTGGTACAGGCAGATCAATCACAACAGAAAAACCAGAGATCATAATACAAGCTTCTAAAATATTACAAAATTATAAAACTAAGCTTTTGTGTGGGGCAGGGATTAGTTCTGGCATAGATGTAAAAAAAGTAATGGAGTTAGGGGCATATGGAATATTAGTATCTAGTTCAATAATAAAATCTAAAATGTGGGATAAGACGATAGATGAATTTGCTAATGCAATGTTTAATAACATATGAGTTGATTTCTCTACTGTAAAAAAATGAAATCTATTTATTTTTTTGATGAAGGTGACGGCAAAAATAAAAAGCTGATGGGTGGCAAAGGTGCAGGATTGTGCGAGATGACCAGATTAGGTTTGCCAATTCCCCCAGGGTTTGTTATCACAACTGAAGTGTGTAAAGGATATTATCAAAATAGCATGAGATTGCCAAATATACTATCAAAACAGATTAAAGAAAATATTAAAAAAATAGAACGCCTTACTGGTAAAAAATGGGGATCTACCAAAAATCCATTATTAATATCAGTTAGATCTGGAGCTGCTATATCTATGCCAGGAATGATGGATACTATATTAAATTTAGGTTTAAATGACAAGACGGTAGAAGGATTAGCAAAGAGTAGTAATAACAGAAGATTTGCTTTAGATTCTTACCGAAGGTTTATACAATTATTTGGAAAGGTAGTATTTAATATAGATGACGAAAAATTTAATATTATATTAGAGAAAATCAAAAGAGACCATAAAATTCATAATGATGATGAATTAAACATAGAATCGTTACAAAAAGTTATTTCGAGATTCAAAACTGTTTATAAAACTAGCGTCAAAATGTTATTTCCTACTGATCCAGATGAACAATTACAGCTAGCAATAAAGGCTGTTTTCAATAGTTGGATGGGAAAAAGAGCTGTGATATATCGTCAAAAAAACAAAATTGATGAAAATATTGCAGATGGGACTGCAGTAAATGTTGTGTCCATGGTATTTGGTAACGTTGATAATGATAGTTCCACAGGAGTTGTATTTACACGCAATCCAAATACAGGAATTAAAAAAATTTTTGGCGATTATTTAATTAATGCACAGGGCGAAGACATTGTGGCAGGGATCAGGACGCCGAAACACATAGATCAAATGAAAGATGAATTGCCTCAAATATATAAGCAATTAATTAAAACTTGCAAATTACTGGAAAAACATTACAAAGAGCCTCAAGACATAGAATTTACTGTCGAACAAAATAAATTTTATTTGTTGCAAACACGAGCAGCTAAAATGAATGCTGTAGCTATGATAAAAACTTCCGTAGACATGGTACGAGAAAAAATAATAACAAAAAGTAATGCCTTATTAAGATTACATACAGAGCAATTAGAACAGTTATTACATAGGACTATAGATCGTTCAATTGTTAACAAAATTAAGGTCTCCCATGGAATAGGAGCATCGCCAGGAGCAGCTAGCGGGAAAATAATTTTCGGCATAGATAATGCTATAAAATTTGGTGAAAAAGGAGTTAAAGTAATTTTAGTGAGAGAAGAAACAAAACCAGAAGATGTTCCTGCATTTTTTACATCTGCAGGGATATTAACTAGCAGAGGCGGCAAGACATCACATGCAGCAGTAGTAGCCAGAGGAATGGGTAAACCGTGCATTGTGGGAGCTGATTTCATAGTAGATTATAAAAAAAAAGTGTGTAAATGTAAAAACATCATGTTACATGAAAATGATGTAATAACTATTGATGGTAATGAAGGAGTTGTATACGCAGGAGAAATGCCGACTATCGAACCTAAGATAACAAATGATTTTAAAACTATTTTACAGTGGGCGCGAAATATAAAAAAACTAGGGGTAAGAGCTAATGCAGATAACGAAAACTCCGCGGCTTTAGCTTTAGCATATGGTGCAGAAGGAATAGGCCTGTGTAGAACTGAAAGGATGTTCAATGCTAGAGATCGAATAAATGTATTTACAAAGATGATAATGTCAAAAACTTATAAAGATCGTGAAATAATTTTGAAAAAGCTTGAACAATTACAAAAAAATGATTTTGTGCGCATTTTAAAAGTTATGAAAGGTTTGCCTGTAACCATAAGATTATTAGATCCACCGTTACATGAATTTTTGCCTAATCCCAATGAATTAATTACTAAAATTACCAAATTAGAAAAAATAAAACATAGTAACGAAATAGCAAATACAAAAATAATTTTAGAAACTGCGAAAAATCTAAGTGAAGTTAATCCAATGATGGGGCATAGAGGAGTAAGACTAGGAATAACATATCCAGAAATATATGAAATGCAGATAAGAGCAGTATTCGAGGCTACTGCTAAATTAATTAAAATGAAAATTAATGCAAAACCTCAAATAATGATCCCACAAGTAAGCGATAAAAATGAATTAAAATACATCAAAAAAATTTATAACAATGTTAGATCTAGTGTAGAATCTAAATATAATCTTAAATTAAAGATCAATTTTGGCACAATGTTAGAAGTTGTTAGATCATGTTTAACATCACATGAACTTGCTCATAATGTTGAATTTTTTAGTTTTGGTACTAATGATTTAACACAAGCAGTATTTAGTTTTAGTAGAGAAGATGTAGAAAGCAAATTTCTTCCCGAATATCTAAATAAGAATATTTTAACAAAAAATCCATTTCAATCAATTGATGAAAATGGTGTAGGTAATTTAATTAAGTTGAGTATTATAAATTGCCGAAAAAATAACAAAAATATGGAAATTGGAGTTTGTGGAGAACATGGAGGAGATCCAGAATCTATAAGGTTTTTTCAAGACTCGCAAATTAATTATGTCAGTGCGTCACCACATAGAATACCTATTGCAATAATAGCATCAGCACAAATAACAATCGTCAATAAAATACATAAACATATCAAATATTAGATCATTACCATATCAATCATCATGTCATGATATGTAATGTTATCATATTTCTGGATATGATAGTGTTGCAACAATAACAAATATCAAGATTGACTCAATTATATAATTACATATGAATCTATACTATAGAATAATGTGTGTAACTAACATTCGCTTAATTAAAATCAATAACAGCTAAAATAAATATTCGTTAGATCTAATGACATCTCCTTGAACATATACTAAAAATATTAAAATTGAAATAACTTTGACAAAATTACTATCATAAAATACTAAATGTGGTAAAAATTAAGTAGGGTATGAGCATAGTTCTAGAAGAACTCCGTGAAGAGATTTTGGATGAATAAAAATGATTTTGGTATTTTCAGAACCAGTTCTTACATTTCCAAGAAATTTAACCGCACAATTATTTTTCATATTTGCAATAGTATTATCAATGTCATTGGTTTCCAATGCAATATGATGTAAACCTTCTCCATTTTTATCCAAAAATTTTTGAATTGGAGAATTGGTTTTTAATGGTTCCATCAATTCTATACGTCCATTATTTAATTTTAATATTGCCAATTTAACACCTTCAGAATCCACAGTTTCAAATTGTATGTCGTTGACTTGTAAAATATTTTTGTATTCTAATGCAGCTTTTTCAACATCACGTACGACAATAGCAATATGATCAATATTCATTTTAAAAAACCTCTTTTGGTTTGTATTCTCCAAATATTTCTCTCAATGCATCACTGATTTCGCCAGTAGTCGCATTACTTTTTACTGAATTTATAATGTATGGCATCAAATTTTCTGTAGTATTTGCCACTTCTTGTAATTTTGATAGAGCGTAATGTGTTTTTTTATTATCTCGTTTATTCTTTAATTTCTTAATTTTTCTAGATTGTTTTACACCAATAGAATCATTAACACGTAATAATTTCTGTGCTGTGCTTTCTTCAATGAATTTATTAACTCCAACTATAGTTCTTTGTTCAGAGTCAATTTCTTTTTTTAGTCTATATGCATTTTTACGTATTTCAGATTGAAAAAATCCTTTTTCAATACATTTTAAAGCACCTCCAAGTCGATCAATTTTACGAAGATATTTCCACACATGATCTTCAATTTCATCGCATAAGTGTTCTAAATAATAAGAGCCTGCTAATGGATCAACAGTTTTTGTTATCCCACTTTCATGAGCTATTATCTGTTGTGTGCGTAAAGCAATTTTGGCCGATTCTTGTGTTGGTAAAGCTAGTGCTTCATCTCTAGAATTGGTGTGTAATGATTGCGCACCTCCCAAAATAGATGCCAATGATTGTATTGTTACACGAACTATATTATTATCTGGTTGTTGTGCAGTGAGTGATTCACCGCTTGTCTGAACATGGAATTTCAATTGCATGGATTTAGGGTTTTTAGCATGAAATGTATCTTTGATTATTTTAGAATAGATTTTACGTGCGACTCTAAATTTTGCTGTTTCCTCGAATAATTCCATGGTACAACAAAAGAAAAAGGATAATCTAGGAGCAAAATCATCTATTTTCAATCCACGATCTAAACATGTTTTAATATATGCAATAGCATTTGCTATTGTAAATGCTATTTCTTGTATAGCAGTTGCTCCAGCTTCACGCATATGATAACCAGAAATAGAAATAGGATACCATTTAGGGATTTCGTTAGAACAATATTCTATCATATCTCCAATAAGACGCATGGATGGTTTTGGAGGGTAGATGTACGTGTTACGTGCTATATATTCCTTCAATATATCATTTTGAGTAGTTCCTCGTAATTGTGATTTGTTATAACCTTGAGATTCTCCAACTACAATATAATATGCAAGTAATGTAGATGCTGTTGAATTAATAGTCATCGATGTGCTTACTTTTCCTAATGGAATTTCATTGAATGCAGTCATCATGTCATCAAGACTAGCTATAGAAACTCCTACTTTTCCTATTTCACCTTCAGAAACAGTGGCATCAGGATCATATCCAATTTGAGTAGGAAGATCAAAAGCCATACTAAGCCCAGTTTGGCCTTTTTCAAGCATAAATTTAAATCGCTCATTTGTTTGTGCGGCATCTCCAAATCCAGAATATTGGCGCATTGTCCATAATCTGTCTCGATACATTCCAGCATGAATTCCACGTGTAAATGGATACTTTCCAGGTTTTGTTTTTTTAGCTTTGCTTGAAGTATAAACTTGATCTACGTGCAAACTAGAATCAGTGAAAATCGGCGTTTTAACATTTTGTGACATAGTTATATAATCACTTTATTAACAAGTTGGAGATTTTGTCTGCAGCTTCAAATATGTTTATTTTTTTTAGTTCTATTTGTTCCAAATAATTTAGGGACTTGCTTGATTTTAATTCCATATCAACTTTTTCTTTTATGTTATTTAAAACAATATCTCTTAATTCATATTTAATTTTAGATTTGGAATTTAATTTTTTTAATTTATTTTTAGTGTCAAGAAGAACAATTAATGCTTTTACCAGTTTATTAATACCTTTTTTATTTTTCGTAGATGTCAACAATACTGTTTTTGATTCACCAATATAATCCTGGATAGATTTATACAATTGTAAAGATCCATTTAAGTCACTTTTATTAATTACATAAATATCTCCAATTTCTGTAAGTCCAGCTTTGATTGTTTGTATATTATCACCAGTATTAGGATTGAAAACAACAACTGTGATATCGGCAATATTCGATATTTCTATTTCAGTTTGGCCAGCACCAACACTCTCTATTATTATTGGATCAAATTCTGTGTATTCCAATATTCGTATTATATTATGTATTGAATGAGATATTGCACCAGTAGCACCTCTTGACGCTATGCTACGTACGTATATTCCACTATTTGTTAACTCATTCATTCGTATTCGATCCCCCAGAATTGCACCACCGCTAATATGACTAGTAGGATCTATTGCCAGTATTGCAGGGTTTTTTCCTAATTTTTGCAATTCTAGAGAAATAATATTTATCAATGAACTTTTGCCTGCGCCTGCAGGTCCAGTTATTCCAATTATCAGAGACGTAGAAGTATTTTTATATATTTTATTAATTAACTTTCGAGCTATTTTCTGATCATTTTCAATTAACGAAATAGACTTAGCTATAGATTTTCTATTTTTATTGTGCAAATCAAGCAATAGTTTAGTAATATTATGTGGCGCCATGTACTATGTGCTAAATAAAACTGTTTAATATATAATTATGATTTATCAGATAAATGTAAATTATTTACGTGGCAAAGTTTTGATGAAGTTATGATTGATTTCTAGCATTTCTAATGTTTGTTTTAATGTCATATCAATACCACTATCAATGGTTTATTTGTTGAAGAACAAATTCATATCCTGTGATGTTTTTAAATCAGCCAATACAGATAAACAAGAAATTATTCTGTTTAATATCAAATTATCAATACCTATTTTAGCAGTTAATTTATCCCAATTATCACGTATCCAAGGCCATATTATTTTTGTAGCGTACGGATTATTCACCATATTAACTATAGGCACATGCATGTTTTGAGAACGTACATTTGGTGTTAAAGAAAAATTAAGTGTTTTAATTAACAGTGAAGGATCTTGAAAATTGCACAATGCAATAAGTAAAATTGTTTTTTCTTCTTGAGTGGCAGCTTCGTTATGAAACAAAATTAAATCCTCATATGTATTAACATCTCCATACCATGCAGATAATGTAAAAATAATTTCACGTAAATCTGGATTTATTTTTTTATTTTTTTTGTAATGTCTAAACATTGTTTTCGATCTTTTGATTATTGAGATTTGACCAAATTTTCCAAGCATGATAAATATAGAATTACGCAGCAATATGTCTAAATTGGTATTTATTTTATTCCAGTTTAATTTATTGTATATTCTATCAAGATAATTCAGCGTATATTTTTTGATCATTACAGAAAAGTTTCTTGGATGCGATACCAAATACAAGAATTTTAAATTATTAATTATATCATTCAAACATAAATAATCATTTTCATTACAATACGCAGATGTTAACAGTTCTAAATATTCTTGTATCTTGATTTGATTTGATATGCATAATGCAAAAAAATCATTTTGAATAGCCCATCTATCAATATTATTTAGTTTAAATGATTTAATTAATGGTAGTAATTTACGTAGTAGCTGTTTTTGATAATTGATTCTCATAAATACGCTACGCGAAGAATTTATTATTGGCAACATATCGTTTATTTTAATTTTTTTGGTTCGTGTTGTTAACAAATCTAGTTGCTTTTTCGTAGTACCAATAAATATTGGTATTTTCCATAATCTTTCATCGTTGGTGGTTATTTTATTTAGCGAAAAACATTTTTGAGATAATGAAACAGAATTTTGATCAATTTTTTTTATATGTAATATTGGAAAACCTTTTTGTTTTATCCATGCAATCATAATCTTCCTGATATTTTGGTTCAATGTACTATCTATAGAATCCCATAAATCATCACCAGTTGCATTTTTATAGGCATTAACTTTGATATACTTTTGTAAGCATAATTTCATGTTATTTTCACCTATGTAATGTTCTAACATGCGCAAAATGCAACATCCTTTTTCATAACTAATTTCATCAAATATTTCGTTTATTTCGTTAGTTTTCGTAACTTTAACATCTATAGGATGAGTAGAATTTAATGAATCTAATTTCATAGAATTCATTGAACTTTCAAGAAATTGGTTTGAATAATACCATTTCGGAAAAAAATAATTTACTACTTTGATAGACAAAAAGGTTGCAAAACTCTCATTCAACCATAAATCGTT
>JAHRAP010000017.1 GCA_020027255.1 Nitrosopumilaceae archaeon
GCTACAGGACTAGGATGTGTATATTGTATAAGAGAGGCTGCCAAATCAATTAAGATGAAAATAAATGGTATGAGAATAGTTATTCAAGGCTTTGGAAATGCAGGTATTTTCGTAGCTGAATATTTAGGAAAGATGGGAGCTAAGATAATAGTAGTTAGCGATTCCAAAGGCGGCATAATAAATAAAAAGGGATTAAATGTCAAAAAATTAATTGAGCATAAACACAAAAATAAATCTGTGAGTAGTTTTAGTAATAGTAAAAAAATCAATAATTACGAATTGCTCACAACTGAATGTGATGTTTTAGTGCCAGCAGCATTAGAAAATCAAATAGATGTAAAAATTGCGAATAATATAAAATGTAAAATTATTGCCGAAGCTGCAAATGGACCCACATTGCCAGATGCAGACAACTTATTATATAAGAAAAAAATTATAACAATTCCAGATATATTAGCAAATTCTGGTGGAGTTTATATATCATATCTGGAATGGGTTCAAAACAATATGGGATATTATTGGACTAGAGAAGAAGTGATTGCGAAAATGGAGCAAAAAATCACAAATAGTTATAAAGAAATTTCAAATTTCTCACAAAAAAATAAGATAGATATGAGAAAAGCTGCCATGATGATAGCTGTGAGTAGAGTAGTAGACGCCTTTAAGATTAGAGGCATGTGGCCATAAGTTATTTTAAACATCTTAGTCATATTTTAATATATCAAAACAACCCTTAAATTAACTAGAAAAAATCTAACAGTGATTTGATGGCATCTAGAGGTTATGATATGACACCAACCATGTATTCACCAGATGGTAGAATATATCAAGTAGAATATGCTATTGAAACTGTTAAACGCGGAACACTAGCAGTTGGAATAAAAAGTGATGATGGCGTAGTTTTAGCTGTAGAAGAAAAACCTAGAACGTTACAAGTTTCTGATGTAACTCAAAAAATTTTTCAAGTAGATCAACATGTAGGAATAGCTGCTGCAGGATATATCCCAGATGCACGCATTCAAGTAGACAACGCAAGATTTTTTTCTCAGAGCAACAGAATAAATTATGATGAATCCATAGAAATAGAAACTGTAGCTAAATACTTAGCTGATCAATCTCATAAATATACGCAATATGCTGGAGTGAGACCGTATGGAGTTGCATTAATAATAGCAGGAGTGGATCAAAAAGGAAGTTCTGTGTATATGACAGATCCTAGTGGAATATATTTATCATATTCAGCTGTTGCAATAGGTGCTAATTCTGACGAAGTCACAAAATTTTTCGAAGATAATTATCAGCAAAACATAGATTTAGAAAATGCAGTGACATTGGCAATACTAGCGATCAATATAAAAAATAAAGACAAAACAAATATAGACAATATTAAATTGGCACGCATCACACATAATAGAAAGATCTTAGAAAAAATAAGCAAAAAAGATCTGTGTGGATTTATAGATAATAACATACACAAATACGACAAATCATAAAAAATATTACAAATATACTTATTATTAATTTTGGAAGTGAATTGGGTTTAGAAAAAGAATATTGGAAAAAGGTTGTAAAATCATTAAATGATATAATTCCGATATATAACAAAATAAATTTCTATATTTCTTTGGGAAAAGATGAGGAGTATAGACGTCTTGGTATTGATGGGAATATAAAGGAAAATGATTTGGTGCTTGATGCAGGGTCTGGATTCGGCAACATGTCAAAATCAGCTTTAGCTAAAACCAAGAATGTACGGATAACATTGTTTGATCCACTAACATCTATGCTAAAAAATAGTCACAAACATTTGCACAATAATCCAGATATGATATCAGGTATTTTCGAATACATTCCAATACGAAGTGACAAGTTTGATGTGGCATTATGCGGATATTCGCTAAGAGATGCCTTAAATGTAGAAACTGCTATTTCAGAAATACACCGAGTGTTAAAAAAAGGCGGCAGATGGATTATTGTGGATTTGGGAAAACCAGATAAGAAAATAGTTAGGCTCGGAGTATTATTTTATTTGTATGCAATATTGCCAATAATTGCTTTTTTGGCAGGGGGCAAGCTAGGACTAAAATTCAATCGCATATGTGGAACTTATGAGAGATGGTTAACTAACAAGAGTCTGTTAAAATTATTAAAAGTAAAATTTACTAAGATAGAAGTTCATGAAAGATTAATGGGCGGAGCTATAATGATTATAGGTCACAAATAATATTATCATATTTTTGATTACAAAAACCAAATAAGCTTAATCTATGAATATACATAATATTTAATTCATAACTGGAATATTTTATAATATGATGACAAGTTTGTTTTTAAATATAATTGGTACAGAATGGTTTATAATTGTGCTGGCAGCGTTATTTTTAGTTTTTGGAGCTAATCAATTACCTACATTATCTAAGAAAATCGGTATAGTTATAGGCGAATATAACAAAACTAAACAAAACGTTCAAGAAAAAATTACAGACATATCAAATCCAAATATAAAAATACAAGGGCCGATTAAAAATAACAGACAAAAGTTAGAAATTATTGCCAAATCATTAGATATTGATTATATCGATAAAACTAACGAAGAACTACAAAAATTAATTTCAACTAAGATCAACGAAAATGATTAAACGTTATTATTTAAAATTATATTTGTGTTTAAGTGGAGAGACATGTCTGAGCTCTTCAATTATTTTTTTGAGTGTTACTACCATTTGTTTCATTTCATACATAGTGTTATGTATTCCTATTGTAATTCTAATAGAGCTGTTAATTCTTTCATATGACAACCCCATAGATTTTAATACATGAGACGCTTTGCTAGTATTTGATTTACACGCAGATCCTGTGGATACGAATATTTCATATTCATCTAATTTGGTAATAAGATCTTCGCCGTTAATTCCCAAAAACGAAAAATTTAAATTATTTGAGGCACGCATTTTGCTGTCTCCATTGAGCACAGTGTGAGGTATTTCATGGAGTATTCGATAAGATAAGTAGTTTTTAAGCATATTGAAATGCATGAAGTTTTTTAGCATGTTTGTTTTAGTTAATTTACACGCAATTCCAAAACCAACTATATTTGCAACGTTTTCTGTTCCAGATCTGAATCCGTTTTGTTGTCCACCACCAATAATGAATGGAGGTAATTGGACTCCGTTTCTTATATAAAGTGCACCTACTCCTTTTGGTCCATTTATTTTATGTGATGATAAAGTGAGCATATCGATCTTAGAATTTTGGACATCAATACAAATTTTGCCGGCAGATTGTACAGTATCACTATGAAATAATACATTTTTCTTATTACATATTTCAGAAATTTTACGTATTGGTTGTATGGTGCCAATTTCATTGTTCACATGCATTATACTTACTAAGCATGTTTTATCAGTGATCAGTTTTTCGATATTTTGTGTGTTTATCAGTCCATTATCATCAACTTCCAAATAAGTCACTCTAAATCCATTTTTTTCTAATTTGTTGCAAGGAAGTAATATAGAGTCATGTTCTATTGATGATGTTATTATATGATTTTGGTATTTATTATATGATACACCATGTATAACAGTATTATTAGATTCAGTACCGCCAGAAGTAATGTAAATTTCTTCTGGCTTTGAGTTTATCATACATGCAATTTGTTTTTTGGCATTTTTGATAGCAGTATTAGATAATCGCCCCATCTTATGAATTGAAGAAGGATTGCCATATCGATACTTAAAAAATGGCATCATTTTATCAAGTATGTCGTCATACATCATTGTGGACGATGCATTATCTAAATAGATCAATTAGTTATCAGATTGATTTTACCAGTTTTATAACCTTCAGGATCAATTATAATAGATGAAAATCCAATCAAACATAATTTAGATTTTATCGACTTCAATTTATTTTTGGTTAATAATTTTAATTCATTCTTGCCAACTTCTATTTTTGCAATACCATCAATGTCACGTACACGTAGTTGTTGGACATTTGTTTCATGTTTTATTATGGTTTCACTTAATTCTATTCGTACTAATTTTTCTTTGGTTATTTTATGAGTCCAAGGTATTCGTGAAGATAGACATGAATTAGATGGTTTGTCATGGATGGAAAGGCCTATTAATTTAGCAGTTTTTCTGATCATGGGTTTTGTAAATCTAAGCTCTGCCAATGGACTGCGTATATGATTATCACGCATAGCTTTGATTCCAGGTCTATAATCACCATAATCATCAATATTAGTACCGTCAACAATTGTATTTACATCATGTAATTTAACTAACTCTTGTAAATTTTCACCCAGTTCGCTTTTACAATAATAACATCTATTTTTATCATTACGCACAAAATTAGTATTTTGTAATTCATCATATGCCAATATTATTTGGTTTATTCCTATTTCAGAGCATATTTGTTTTGTGTGATTTAATTCATTAGTAGAAATAGATTGATAATTTGCAGTTACTGCAATTGCACTATTATTCAGTTTCTGAAATGCGGCATAGGCAACCAATGCACTATCAACACCTCCAGATAGTGCAACAAACACTTTGCCTTTGTTGTGGAACCATGATGTTAGTTTAGATATTAGAGTCATTTTGTTTCCCAAGTATGATATTTTTTATTAATTTTTCAATGTATATGAATGGTTTGTTTAGACTATTTGAAATGAATTTTATATCTTCGTATTCAATTTTGAAATAGTCATCTAACAATGAAATTTTGTATCTAATTTCGAATTTTTGTTTTTCGATCACAATGATAGTTTTAATTAATTTTCGTGGCACTGTTAATCGTTCTACAGTTTGAATTCGTGCCCCAAATGTTCCAGTTTCAGCAATCAGTGTATTTAATACCAAATGTACGTCATGGAGGGAACACATAACTTTGATGATGTTAGTACTTCGACCTTTTTTAGTCAATGCAGGAGTTATTGTTACATCTTTTGCACCGCATAACATGATTTTTTCAACTGTATGTCCCAATGCCTCTCCAGTGATGTCATCTACATTAGTTTCTATGATTTTGATGAAATCTCTTTTAAGATCAACATTTTTTGTACCGTGTACTATTTTTAAAACATTAGCAAATTCATTGAAATCTTGTTTGCCAGCACCATATCCTACTGATTGTATTTTCATATAAGGGTAATAATCAACACAACGATTAGTTAATGAAACCAATATACTTGCACCAGTAGGAGTAGTTAATTCGTTTTTTGCCATTCCTCCGACAATATAAATATTTGAATTTTTGAATATTTCAGTGATTGCATATGCAGGATTCGATGTTACTCCATGCGAAAATTTCAGAGTGCCACCACCAACAGACACTGGAGCTGTGATAATTTCTTCGTCAAAAAAATTTAAATCATCCATTGCAATTGCAGAGCCAATTATATCTATCATAGTATCAATACCAGAAGCCTCATGTAGATGAACTTGATCCACAGGCACTCCATGTATTTTGGATTCTGACTTGATTAAAGTGTCAATAACATTATTAGCAAACCGTATAGATTTTTGTGATAGATCAATTTTATTAATTATTGTTCGAATATATTTTTTTATTTCAACAGCACGTCTCGTGTTCGAGTCTTCACAACGTAGTAATAATCGAGTTGACTGCACGCCATGTTTATTTATTTGATTAAAATCAACATCAAATAAGAAGTCATCCATATGTTTAAGTATGTTAATGCCATCGATAATTTTGGATTTATTTGCACCTATATTTACCAAAGATGCAATAAACATATCACCAGAAATTCCAGCGACTTGCGGATCTATGAAAACGACCATTAGCAAATCAAAATAATAAAATGCATATATTTCTGTCTAACACTAAATTTAATTAACAATAACTATAAAATTAATTATGATCACCATTATTGGATCTGGAAAGGTCGGATCAACAACAGCGCTTTTTTTGGCATTAAAAAAATTAACTGAGCGTATTGTTTTGTTTGATATTAAAAAAGGTGTTGCATGTGGGGAAGCGCTTGATTTGAATCATACTTTAGCGTCACAAGGGATAGATACGGAAATTGTTGGTTCTGATGACTATGCAGAAATCAAAGATTCAAATATAATAATATTGGTGGCAGGTAGTAGTCGAAAGCCAGGTATGACTAGATTAGATTTACTTAATACAAATGCCAAGATCATTACTGAAATTGTACAAAACGTTAAAATGTATTCTCCAAATTCTATTTTAATACCAGTAACCAATCCTTTAGATCCAATTACATATATAACATATACAATTTCTAAATTTCCTAAAAAGAAAGTGATCGGTATGGGAAATATGTTAGATTTATCTAGATTCAAGCAATTGATTCATGAGGCTACCAATTATTCTGCAAGCTCTATAAACGCATTAGTGATAGGCGAGCATGGAGAGAATATGCTCACATTGCCTAGATTTTCTACAATATCAGGAATTCCATTAGAATCTATCTTATCAAAAGATGCGTTAGACAATATAATACAAAAAACTAAACAAGCTGCTGCAAATGTTATAAAATTAAAAGGATCTACTGAATATGCGCCGGCAAATGCAATATCACTCATTGTAGAATCAATAATCAGAAATAAAAGACAAATAATGCCAGTGTCTACATATCTAGATGGCGAGTATGGAATTTCTAATATTACTGCAGGAGTTCCATCTATAATAGGCAAAAATGGAATCGAAAAAATAATAAAGTTAGATTTAAATCATGAAGAATTAGAAGAATTTAACAAGTCTATAAAAAGCATAAAAAATGCAATAAGTTCACTAAATATTTCATAATAGTACATGTAATAAAATATTGAATTTAGAAAATATTTTAGAAAGTTTACAGAATGGTAAAGTTTCTGTCAAAGAAGCTAAGAAGCTATTATCACTATATTCTATTGAGAAAATCAACAACACCATGAAACTAGATATAGGAAGAACTTATAGACGCAGTATACCAGAAGTAATTTATGCCGAGCCAAAAAAATTTGTAGACATAAAAAAAGCTACAAAAAAGATTTTAGGAAAATCAGATAGGGTGATTCTATCTAGATTAAAAAAATTGGATTACGTAGAAATTATAAAATACGCTACAAAAAATAATTTGATGTTAAAAAAAGGTAGAAACACAACATCTATTTTAATTCATAAAAATGAAATCAAATGTAATAATGGAAGTATTGGTATTTTGACTGCAGGTACCGCCGATATAGGAATAGCTGAAGAAGCTAGATTGATGTGCGAAGCTATGAATTGTGAATGTATTTGTGATTATGATGTAGGGGTTGCTGGAATTCATAGATTATTCCCAGCCATCAAGAAGATTATTAAAAAAGATGTGAGTGTAATAATTGTAGTGGCAGGTATGGACGGAGCATTGGCATCAGTAGTTTCAGCATTAGTTAATGTTCCAGTGATAGGAGTTCCGACCTCAGTAGGATACGGTTACGGCAAAAAAGGCATAGCGTCTCTTGCATCAATGTTACAAAGCTGTTCTCCAGGTTTAGCTGTGGTAAACATAGACAATGGAATAGGAGCTGGAGCTATAGCTTCCAACATAGCGAATAAGATAAAATCAAACGCTAATTATACCAAGATTAGTTAATTCATTACCAACACCATAACCAATCAATGCTATTCCAGTTCCAAGTCCAGCCATTTCCAACCCACCCTTAATAATATTGGTTTTAGCCATTTTAGATTTTATAGATCCTACCAGGAAAGACGAAGTAAGACTTATGCCAATTGCAAATGCCAACGCCATAATACCTTCCTTAAAAAAGAATGGTATTATTGGCAACATACCACCTACCAAAAACGACAAAAACATGATAATTGCACTTTTGAGAGGGTGCCCGATCACGTCCATGTTCAGGTTTAATTCTTCTGTCAACATAGTATTTAACCAAATTGTCTTGTCTGAAGTGATTTTATTGACTATTGTATCTAATTCACGGCCTGAAAAACCTTTAGATTCATAAATTTTACGTATTTCGTCTTTTTCGTCTTCAGGTTTATTATCAATTTCCCATATTTCACGGTCTATTTCTGATTTTAGTAATTCACGTTGAGATTTAATAGCCAAATAATTTTGTACGGCCATAGCTTTGGCACCTGTGAACATACCTACAAAAGCTGCCAATATAATGAGATCTGATGTTACGTTAGCGCCACCTACACCAGCAGCTATTCCTAATGATGTATTTATTCCATCACCAAAACCAAAAACGAAATCACGCATTATACTTGACTCTTTAAGATGATTTTCAATATGAGGTGTATGTTGATTCATCATTTATTCTGTAAACCAAGCTAGAAATAAATGATAAGATTGTCGCACTCGTAAATAATTTATATGATTCTAAATGATGGTTTATTATTGACTAGCAAAAGAATAGTATTAACAGCAGATAGAAGTTTAATGACTAATTACAGAGGTAATTTTCTATATGGATTTATTGCCTGTGGCCCATACGAAGTTCTTCCAGAATGGGTTTTTGATAAAGTTTTTTGCCCAGCTGTCGAAACAGATTCAAGTACTGGAGAAGCAAAAGTAGCTCAGGTGGGATTAAGAAGAATAGAAAGCGCATTATTAAAAGGATATGACAAAAATGAAGTATTTATAGCAAATCCAGACTATTTGGATAAGTCAATAGGCCCTAATACAAAAGTAGTTGGGATTAATGTGATGGATCCTTTAGGTATGGCGCCAGTGACTACAACGATGTCACCTGAAAAATTGTCGTATGTAGCAATGAAATTTAAACGTATGTGCGCCATGATAATACAATTAAAGAAAAAATACAATTTCAGAGTAGTAGTAGGTGGAAATGGAGCATGGGAGTTAGCGAAACCAGATAGAATGAAGATACATGGGATTGATACAGTTGTGGTTGGAGAAGCTGATGAATTAGCATTAGAATTGTTTCAAAAATTAGAAACGAAAGCAGAAGACGAATTAGTTCATTGCGCAGTAAAAGATATAGAAAATATTCCTATGATAAATGGACCTACAGTAAATTCATTAATTGAAGCTATGCGAGGATGTGGAAGAGGATGCGATTTTTGTGATGTCAACAAGAGATCCAAGAAAGATCTCCCAATAGAACGATTAAAACATGAATCAAACATCAACCTTAAATATGGGTTTGATTCTATTTGGCTGCACTCTGATGAAATGCTTCTTTATGGGTGTGATAACAAAGATTTTCAGCCAAATTACGATGCAATAATAGATTTGTGGCGAAATCTAAAATCTTTAGGTCCTAACTTTATTGGCACTACACATATGACATTTTCAGCAGTTTGTGCGGATCAAAAATTAATTGAAGATATATCAAAAATTAATGGTATGGATAATAACGGAAGATGGTTAGCAACAAATTTAGGTATAGAAACGGTAGCACCCAAAATGGTTAAGAAGCATCTAGGTGTGAAAACAAAACCGTTTTCGACAGATGAATGGGGGTTGGTAGTTAGAGAAGGAGCAAAAATATTAAATGACAATCATTGGTTTCCAGCTGCTACCATAATAATAGGATGGCCTGATGAAGTTTTAGACGAAACTAAATATACCATAGACATGCTAGAGGATTTTCGAAGAACTGATTTTAGAGGATTGATAGCTCCTTTGTTATATCAAGACTTCAATGAAAAAAATTCTATGCATTTTGGCAATCTAAATGAAGCTCAGTTTACGTTATTTTGGAAATGTTGGGAAAATAATTTACGAGTAATAAATGACATCATACCAATAATATTAAGAAATAAGACATATGGACCTCCAATGAAAGTATTTATGTACGGTATGTTAAAGGCCGGAACGTGGGCGATTATGAGATACTTAAGAGGGTTGTGCAAAAATATATTTAATGGTAAAACGCCAGATGAAATTATAGATAAATATGCCAGATCTAGATCTATAACGTCCCCAACGTACACAAAATAAAAACTGGAGTTAAATTTTTTCTAAAGCGACATCTGCTATTGTATTACGTTTTGGTTTCAATACAACAAAATAATTTTTGTCTGCACGTTCTATAGAACTTACAGATCTATACTTTTTGGTACTGACGTCAAATTCCAAAATATTTGAATTGAGTGTGCCTTTAGAATATATGAACAAATAAAGATCTCCAGACGATTGGCCTAATGGTATAAAAGCAAAGACATGATTTTTGTAAGAACTAATAGGCATTGTATTTTTCATTGGCGGAGCTACAGATGACATGTACATGAATACATCTTCAATTGTTTCAAATTCTTCATATTCTATATGCATAAAAGTTATGCAATCTTTACATATAATAACTTACAGAATATTATAACAAATATTAAATAATATCTGTTATTTAAAAATATAATAAGTTTGTAATTTAATTGTTGTATTTTTTAAATTATCAATTATACAAGTTAACTAGTATAAAATCTATGAGTGAAGCAATACCAAAATAACATCAACTAATAAATTTGATTGAGGATCCAAATGAGTAACTTGATATATACATAATGTTAAAATATATGAAATATTCAAAAATGAAATGGCAAATACTTCAGCATAATGGGATATTATTTCCACCACCATACGAATCCCATGGCATGATCATCAAAATAAATGGTGAAGAAGTTAAACCAAATTTATTACAGGAAGAAATGATTTATCAATGGTGTAAAAAAAAAGACACCAAATATGTATCTGATAAAACATTTCAAAAAAATTTTGTAAGAGATTTTAAATCATCGTTACATAATAAATTCAAAAATATAAAATACACAGACATAGATTTTTCTTATGCAAATGAAATTATAAACAAAGAAGCAGTAGCAAAAGAATCTATGAACAAAGACACTAAAAAATTATTAGCGTTACAACGTAAAAAAATACGCGAGAGGGTGAAAGAGAAATATGGTCTGGCAATGATTGATAATGATGTTGTCGAAATTGCAAATTATATTGCAGAGCCGTCTGGTATTTTTATAGGTAGAGGAGAGCATCCACTTAGGGGTAGATGGAAACATAAAATAACTCCAAATTGTGTTACATTGAATCTAGGTAAAGAAGCTATAATACCTGTTGGAAAGTGGGAAAATGTCATACATGACAAAAATTCTATGTGGATAGCAAGTTGGGAAGATAAGTTAACACAAAAGAGAAAATATGTATGGTTAGCTGATACGTCTCAAATAAAACAAAAAAGAGAACAAGCCAAATATGATAAAGCTATCGAACTGTCTAGAAAAATCAACAAAATCAAAAAAATAATTAGTGCAGATATGAATGGGAACAACGATCAAATAAAGAAAAAGATTGCAACTGTGTGTTATTTAATTTACAGAACTGCGATGAGAGTTGGCGACGAAAAAGATTCTGATGAAGCAGATATTGTGGGTGCTACTACGTTAAGAAAAGAACATATCAAACTAACAAACAAAAAAATAAAATTTGATTTTTTAGGCAAAGATAGCGTAAGATGGCAAAAAGCTATTTCAATCCAGGATAATCATGATATTTTATTTTACAACAATCTACAAAAATTAATCAAAAACAAGAAGCCTGGAGAAGAAATATTTTATGGAGTAACGTCAAGACACGTAAATTCGTATTATTCTAGTATAATAGATGGTCTTACAGCGAAAGTATTCAGAACATATTTAGCTACAAATGTAGTTAAAAACCATTTAAAAACAACCAATATGAAGTTCAAACCATTACACATAAAATTATATCATGCCAAACTAGCCAATTTAGAGGCTGCAAAAATGTGCAATCATAAAAAAACTATTTCGAAAAATTTTGCTAAATCTTTACAAAAAAAACAAATAGCATTAAATAAAATTACAAACATCAAGACAAAAACTAACAAACAATTAGAAAAATTAAATGTTAGAAAAGAAAAAGCTATTTTGTCAATGAAACTTTTATCAAAAACCAAGGATTATAATTTAGGTACTTCATTACGAAATTACATAGATCCTCGCATTTACAAGATATGGGCAGAGGGAGTCAAAATAGATTGGGAAAAATTATATTCTGCGTCACTACAAAAAAAATTTCTTTGGGTAAAAAATACCAAATGAAAACTTCATGAATGTCAGAATCATTTAATTGGTTCACGATAGTGGCATACATATGCCGGAGTAGCTCAGCCTGGCCTAGAGTGCCAGAATAATGGCAATACTCATAATCTGGAGGTCGTGGGTTCGAAACCCACCTCCGGCATGACAGAAATAAACGATTAGAAAGAGAGTTAATATTAAATTCGTATTTACACAAGTAATCAAATGGATGAAATTAAAGAATTTGCAGAAGCTTTACTAGACCAATTGGAAGTAGAAACTAATGAAGAGAAAGAAATTTTAGAATTATCACATAAAATAAAAGATGACGTTAATTTTAAATTAGAATTTGATGATTTAAAAGATACATCTTATGAAATATTTCAAAAAATGAAGCGTTTGCTCAAAGATTTTACAACTATAGAAATAGCCAGTAATGTAAAGATATCGTATTTAAATCTAAAAGATTTCAAGAAATTAAAAAGCAAGAAAGTATGCGCGACAGAAAGATCTAAAAACTATGTGAATGAATTATTTGAAGCCGTATCAAAAAATAATTTAAATGATATAATAAATATAATCCAAAACGACATCCCAAAATTTTTTGTGTATTCTACCTACGCAAAATCATACATATCTAAAATATCTACAACATATGGAGACTACTATGATTCTACAATATACATTAATGAATTTATTATAAATAGATATCCAAAAATAATGTTGTATAAATATGGGAAACCATATGATTCAAATTTCGAATTAGTTAGATCTGCGTATATCGGAGCATTAAAAATGACTGTTTTAGAAGAGCTAATACATTCTACGCAAATAAAATTACGAGAAATAAACGAAGAATCTGTAAGATGTGTCAATTATATTAATGAAGAATTAGCCAAAATAATTTTAAATTTAGATGAGCTTCTGGTATCCACGTTATCCAAATATTTAAAATTAGAAGACATTCCAGATGAATTTTCTATTGCAAAAAGAGCAAATCTATTTTTTAATATAAATCCAGACAATTTTATTGTCAATGTGATTGGACCTGATGTTATGACATTTACAAAAATAGAAATAGATAAAAAAATAGATGATGCAATCCCGCAATTACATGATATTTATGAGCAATGGTTAAAACCAATACAAATGCATCACTCCGTATTTAGTGTCATGGAAGGAATGGCAAAATTCATAGTGGAACATATTTTAAAATCAGATAAAAATTTTCAAGATTATCAAAAAATTTTCGATGTGCCAAACAATACATCATATGATACGAAGAAAGATGTCGGGAAAATATTTGTGGAAACATGTTTTGAGAAATTCCAAAAAAAGTCATTTGAAATAATAATGAAAAAAATCCCTACAACTAAAGAATTAAGAGAACCAAAATTGTATATCAATAGAATAAACAATGAATTATGATAAATCAGATCGAATTAATGAATGGAAAAATTTTTCTAATGATTACAATCATAATTTGATCGAAAAATG
>JAHRAP010000025.1 GCA_020027255.1 Nitrosopumilaceae archaeon
TTCTAATGTAAAACCTTTATCTTTTAAGTAAGCTTTTGCTTCTGCTAGGAAAGGGTATTTAATGATTTCGTCTGTACCTAAATTTAGCATTGATATTATAACTATCTATGGGATTTTTGATTTAAGAGTGTTGTTTCATATTAAAATGCATTAGTTGTTAAAAACGATTCTACTTCACTTATCTTTATTCTAATTTGGTGCATGTCGTCTCGCATTCGTATAGTCACTGTTTGATCTTTTAGTGTCTGATAATCTATAGTGATTATAAATGGCGTACCTATTTCATCTAAACGTCTATAACGTCTGCCAATGGTACCAGAATGATCTAGGGACGCAACAAAATTTTTTTTGATTTGTGAATATATTTGGTTTGTTTTTTCTTCTAGTCCGTCCTTTTTTAATAATGATAAAACACCCACATAAATAGGTGATAAATATGGTTTTAATGAGAGCAATATTCTTTTGTTGCCAATATCGTTTTTTAAGCTGTGTTCCAATATGGAATAAAGACTTCTATCCACCCCCATAGAAATTTCGAATACATGTGGTATGATTTTGTCTTCATAATCAACTATAGAATAATTTTCTTTGCTTATGTTAGCATGGCGAATTAAATCATAATTTGTTCTGTAATTACATGCAACAAGTTCTAACCAACCTACAGTAGTTTTGACTTCAAAATCAAAAGAAGATTCAGAATAAAATGCTTTTTCATTTTCTGAGAGTTTTCTAAAACGAGTTTTTGCCATATCAATACCTGTTTTTGCATAAAACTCTGTCAATAACCCAATATAATAAGCGATAAACATATTGGGTATGGTTTTAGAATTAACTGCTTCTTTACATGACATTATTTTTGTTGTGTTATCAACATGTATTCTGATAATTGTATTTGATATTTGTGACGATTTTGTCAATGAGTTTAATTTATTTGGATTACAGAATATTTCTATCTCTGCTTGATAAAATTCTCTTAATCGTAGTATACTTTGTCTTGGAGCTATTTCATTTCTAAAACTTTTGCCTATTTGTGCAACACCAAAAGGTAATTTACCTCGCATAATCTTAAATAATCTTGGAAAATCTACAAAAATAGATTGGCATGTCTCTGGTCTAAGATAAGCTGTTTCGTTTTCAGGCCCAATACCAATACAAAACATCATGTTAAATCTAGACGGTTTTAGAAATTCATTTTCGCATTTAGGGCAATGTATGTCGTTTTCTTTTATAAGCTCGTCATATTTTTGTAAAGATTCATTTTCAGTCATGTTGATTTTTGTTTTTGCAGCTATTAATTCATCCACTCTAAAAGTCGAATTACATTTTTTACATTTAATTATTGGATCTGCAAAATTTGTAATATGTCCAGATGCTTCAAAAACAGATTTTGACATGATTTGAGAACCGTCTATTTCCAATATTTCGTCACGTCTGATCAATTCACGTCTCCACAATTCAATAAAATTATTTTTAAAATTAACTCCTAATGGTCCATATTCCCAAAAACCTGCAGATTTATCAGGGTATATATCACAGCTTGGGAAATAAAATCCCTTTTTTAATGCGAAATTCATTACTTCATTATAATCCATTATGATTAACATATGGTATAATAGAATAAATTTCTAATCTCTATAGGCAAGTTCTTTAGTTTTTTTGATGTTGTCTAAGTCATTACGTATGTCGTCTACCGGTGTTTCTAAAATTATCGGAATGTTTTTTGTATTAACAAATTTAATCATATGGCTTAACCCATACTCACCTATTTTACCTAATCCTATATGATGGTGACGATCTATGTGAGAATTTAATTCTCTTTTAGAATCATTAAGATGTAATAACTTAAAATTTTCTAATCCTACATAATGATCAAATTCTTCAAATGTTTTTTTGATGCCTTTGTCACTTCGTATATCGTAACCAGCTGCAAAAATGTGGCAAGTATCTATACAAATTCCAAATTTTTGTTTGTCTAATTGCTCAAAAATTGTTGCCAATTGTCTAAAATTATAACCTAGAGAGTGTTTTTGGCCTGATGAGTTTTCAAGTAATATTGTAACATCATTTTCATGTACATTTTTTAATGCATTTACAAGTCGTTCTATTCCTTTTGTTTCACTAGTCTCCATATGGCTTCCAAGATGTGTTACTAAATAATGAATCCCTAGTTTTGCGCATCTAGAAGCTTCTTGTTTTAATACATTGATAGATTTTTCATAAATAATTTTGTTGGGAGAAGCTAAATTTGGAAGGTATGGCATGTGTACTATTGTAGAGAATTCGTCTATTACACTAGCAGATAATTTTGTTTTAAATTTTTTGATATTATTTTCATTTAATTTGTTAGCAGACCAGCTTCGTGGACTTCTAGTAAATATTTGAAATGCTGAACAGTTTTTAGATATTGCTCGGTCTACAGAATTGTCAATGGAACCAGCTATGGAAACATGAGAACCTATTTTCAATAAAAATTATATAATCTAAGATAAAATTAATGTTATCAAATTTAATGATTTCGTATTATATAATATATGAATAAAATTAGATTATTTAATTCTCCATGACCTATGCCAAATTTATCTATTGTATAAAACAAACAAAATACTCCATAAATTAAATTATATTAGATCTTTAATACTACATTTCATCACAATTAATTATGTTATTGTTTAAATAACAAACACTGCGATATAAATATAAAAATATAGAATGTCAGTCTAGTTGTTCATTAGACTGTGTGAAGTCATTTGTGGGAACTGATGGAAATTTGTCATTGGTTTTTTGTTCTGCCATAGCAGAAGCTTCCTGTAATATCTTCTCAGTTTCTTCGTTAGTAGAATCAGATTCAATATTAAATGATTCGTCAGTCAAAGAATCCATCATTAATCCGTTTAATGTTTGTGTCATTGAACTTAATTCAGAATCTGCTTCTGGCATAAATCTTCCAATAGATGATTTTAATCCCTTCATTGTAGATACAGCTGGAGCTATTGCAACCATTGCGTCTCCTAGATCATGGATGGTAGTTAATCTCAATTGAACTTGTTCTAAAGACATTCTAGCATTACTAAGCATTTTAGAGACTTTACGTATTTCAGCTAATTCGTTAGACAAAACTTTACTAGCTGTAGAGTCGTGATGCTGCATTGAAGTTACTATTCGTTGAAAAATATTTGAATCTCGATCTTTCAATTTTGATAGCATTAGATCTATTTTGGATATCTGTGTTTGTAGCTTATTAACAGCGTTTTGTATTCTAGGTTTTAGTGCTTGTTGTGGTTTAACCGCATCTCGTAGTTTACCTGTCACACTCTGTGTTTCTTGTCTTGTCCAAGTCTTATCAAAATTTGTCATAAAATTGTTTAAAAAAATATGTTCTTAATATAAAGTGTATATTAAGATCAACTTTAGATTAAATTTATCTGACTAGATTTGTAAGTTTTTGCCTTTGATAGTATTAATAATAGTTATAGAATTAACAAAATCATTTTGAGTTATTGCCATATCATTTATTGTGCATTTCTGCTGATTATTTAAATAACGTTTTAATGCAAAAATAGCAGATCTGTCACATACAGAAGCTATTTCTGCACAGTTAAATTTATTAGTTAACTCGGCCAGTTTTTGTAAATCTACTTTCTTGTCTATTGGTTTATTTTTGGTATGTATCTTAAATATATTTTCTCGATCTTTGTAATTTGGATTAGGTACCTTTATCATCCTATCAAATCTTCCAGGTCTTAATAATGCTGGATCTATTATATCTAATCTATTAGTAGCACCGATAATCAATACGTCATGTAATTCTTCCAGACCATCAATCTCAGTTAATATCTGTGAAACGACTTTTTCTGTAACGTTAGAACTTGATGAGATGCTACGTTTTGGTACGATTGAATCTATTTCATCAAAAAATATAATACATGGAGACGCTTGTTTCGCTTTCCTAAATATTTCACGTATACCTCTTTCTGACTCGCCCACCCATTTTGATAATAATTCAGGGTCTTTGATACTAATAAAATTAGATTGAGTTAAATTTGCGATTGCTTTTGCCAATAATGTTTTGCCAGTGCCTGGAGGGCCATGCATTAATATACCTTTTATCTGTCTAGCGCCTACATGTTTAAATGCTTCTTTGTGTTTGATTGGTAATTCTATCGCTTCTCTTAATTCGTTTTTTATTTCATCTAATCCACCAATATCACTCCATGATATGTATGGTATTTGAATTAGTATCTCACGCAGGGCAGATGGTTTAATTTCTTTTAATGCGTAATCAAAATCATGTGTATTTATCTCTATTTTTTTTAATATAGATGAAGAGATTTTATCGTCATCTATATTTATTTGTGGTAACATCCTCCGCATCGAATTCAAAGCTGCTTCTTTAACTAACATTTGTAAATCGGCACCTACAAAACCATGTGTTTTTTTAGCTATATCATTAAGTTTTATTTTATTATTAATGGGTACACCCTTCATATGGATATTGAGTATTTCATATCTTTCATCATAATTAGGAACGCCTATTTCAATTTCTTTATCAAATCTTCCAGGACGTCGTAATGCAATATCTATACTGTTTGGTCTATTTGTAGCTGCAATAACTATTACCTTACCTCTATTATTTATTCCATCCATCAATGTCAACAACTGAGAAACAACTCTGCGTTCTACTTCCCCCGTAACTTCTTCGCGTTTTGGTGCGATAGAATCTATTTCATCAATAAAAATTATTGATGGAGAATGTTCCTCTGCTTTTTTAAATATTTCTCGTAGTCGTTCTTCGCTTTCCCCATGATATTTTCCCATTATTTCAGGCCCAGACACACTTATGAAATATGCATTAGTTTCTCCAGCGACAGCTTTTGCTAATAGCGTTTTCCCAGTACCAGGAGGACCATAGAGTAAGACACCTTTTGGTGCATTAACACCAACTTTTTCAAATAATTCTGGATGTCTTAATGGTAATTCTACCATTTCTCTAATTTTACATATCTCTTTTTTTAAGCCACCAAGATCATCATATGTTATTCTAGACGTAGATGAATCTGCAGTTTTAAGCATATGGCCTAATTCGAAATTTGTGTTGCTGGTAATAATAACAGGTGATGTAGGTATGGTATCCGTTATAACTAGTTGCAATTTATTACCAAATTGTGTATTTATTATTATAGTATCTCCAACTGCGAATGCATGACCATCATAATTGTCAATCATATGCTCTTTCAATCCATCAATCGATAATTTTTCTGTATAAGATAAAATTATTTTGGTAGCGTTGTTTGCGCTAACTTTACTTATTGAAACAGTTTCTCCAATCCCAGATCCTATATTGTATCTCGTCAAACCATCTATTTTTATTATTGAAGTTCCATAATCTTCTTGTGAGCCTGACCATAATTTGACATAACTTTTTTTGTTACCTATTAATTCGAGTATTTGTCCTGTTATGAGATTATTTTCGTCTACTATTTTAGGATCTATTATAGCTATACCCTTACCAATATGCCGTTTTGATATTTCTGCAGTTTTTAAGTTTATTTTATTGATATTTATCACCCCCTCCAAAAAAAAATTATTGTATTTCGATGTTTTTGTTTTTTGTTTGTTTTTTTATCAAGTTAAATTTGATTTCAAGTATACCGTTTGTGTACTTAGCAGTTATAGAATTTTGGTCTACATTGTCATCAAGCTTTGTCTCAACGTAATATTTTTTTTCTCCTTTCTCACCCTTTATTTGTATTTTATTTTCTTCGATTGTTATTTTGATGTCTTTTTTATCTAAGCCAGGCATTTCAGTCACCAACTTGATTACGTTATTGTTTACAATTTTATCAATCAGTGGCTCTTTCATGTTTGAAGTTAGTAGGAGGCCTGGTTTCACATTACCGTATTCTTTGATTACAGGCTTGCCGTTAGGTCCTATCATCAAAGTGTACCCATAATAATATGGACCAGAACCAAGATTGGATTTTGCATTCTCGAAGAGTTCATCTACATTTATGAATGGATGAGAGATCCTCTTGAATATTTTATCTATTTCGTCATCAAATATCATGTCATATTCACCAATATTTGTAATATAATTTACATTATATAAATATATCTCATATCTACAATATATATTACAATTTATGCAAATAACATGGTTTTGATAATGTATTTTACAAGAT
>JAHRAP010000093.1 GCA_020027255.1 Nitrosopumilaceae archaeon
AACCAAACATATGAAATAAAACTTAGGTATGAAGGTTACAATGATGTAACAATTGAGCAAATATTAAAAATAGGCAAATCGTCGTATATAATATCATTACCAAAATCATGGATAAATGAACTAGGATTAAAACGTGGAGACCATATTACAATTAAAAGACAAGACTCGACATTACAATTAATACCGTCTAACGATATAATAAATGATACAGATATTGGAGATGCTATTTTTGAAATAGAAAATGATGATGAAAAATCGGTAATACGAAAAATTATTTCGTTATATTTTATAGGATTTAAAACAATCAATATAAAACCGAAGATCGGGAGACTAAAACCAGCACAAAGAAATATCATAAAAGAAACTGTAAAAAGAATGTTAATAGGAGCTGAAATTATTTCAGATTCTACCAATGGCATTGTGATTCAAGTGTTAGTTAATTCGTTAGGACTTTCTATAGATAATGCGTTCAAAAGAATGGTACATTTAGCAAAATCTATGTTAACAGACGTATTATTAGCACTCAAAGAAACCAATTTAGATCTAGCTAATGAAGTGGTGAAGACTGATGACGAAGTAGATAGATTTGGCTTTTACATAATACGACAATTAAAAATAGCCATTCAAAATGAACAAATGTTAATAGATATGAAATTTTTTAATGCTAGAAATTGTTTAGGATATAGAGTGATTACAAAAAATATAGAACGTACAGGTGATCATGTAGTACTAATTGCAGAAGAATTAATACGATTCAAAAAATCAATTCAAAAATCCATATATTATAAAATCAAAGAAATGACAGAATTTGCACTATATCTTATAGATCAGTCATGCTTATCGCTTTTTAAGAAAGATTTTAATCATGCAGATAGAACCATAGAAGATACATCAAGAATAATTGAATATGAAAGGATCGTTTTAGAAGAAACAGACATAATTACTGATAACGAAGAGATTTATTTCATACGTAAGATAATTGAACATGTAAAACGAATAGCCGAATATGCAGAAGACATAGCAGAAATCGTTTTAAATATAAACATAGAAAATGTGTTTAAGTCACAATAAATAGTTGTCAAGTATATGTATGTATCATGTAGTTTGTAAATGAAGTGTTATAATGTGTGATTAAATTTCAATAATATATGATCGAAATATTACAAATAGGGCAAAGATTAGTACGAGATGATCGTGTTATGACACATATAGTTTTGGTTGCACGTGCATTTCATGCATCTAAGATTTACATGCACGGAAATAATAAGCACATAAAAAATACCGTGAAAAAAATTAATTCTACATGGGGGGGAAATTTTGAGATTGATTTTGTCAATAATTGGAAGAAATTAATTAATACCAAAAAAAAATCTTATAAAATTATTCATTTAACAATGTATGGAGAAAACATCAATTATGCATGTTCAAAGATAAATAACACAAACAATATGTTCGTGGTAGTTGGAGCAAGTAAAGTACCTCGAGAAATTTATGATATTGCAGATTATAATATAGCAATAGGCAACCAACCTCATTCAGAAATTAGTGCGTTAGCAGTGTTTTTAGATAGAATACAACAAGGAAAACAGTTTTTAAAAAAATTTAATAATGCAAAGATTGAAATTATTCCTGACGCAAGTGGAAAAAATGTACTCAAAAACAATTGATTAAATAACATAATCAAAAATATATTATAATCATGGTAGAAAAACAAGAAGATCCATTCATAAGTATTGCGTCTATGATAGGTGGAGACGAATATCTAAAAGTGGCAAGATCTTTGCTTAGATCTGAGGACGCTACAGATGAAGAAATTGCTAGTTCTACAGGGTTAAGGATAAATATGGTGAGACGAGTGTTATATGATCTTTTTGGAAAAGCATTAATCACAGGAACCAGAATAAAAGATGAAAGAAAAGGCTGGTTTGTTTATAGATGGCGTACAAGAGCAGAAGAAGTAGAACATTTCATTTTAAATCAGAAAAAAAAAATACTCAAGAGATTAGAGCAGAGATTAGGGTATGAAGAAAAATACGAATTTTATCATTGTGGAAGCGAGGACTGCAGAAGAATTACGTTTGATGAATCGTTAGAGTGTTTTTTTAAATGTGCTACATGTGGAAATGTTTTGAATTTAAAGAAAAATGATAAAATTAAAAATGCACTGCATAAAAAAATCTTGCAAATTAAAAATGATATAGGCGAACATAATTAATAACTATTTCATTGTCTAGACGCGTTACAGTTTTTAATTTTAATTTAGTAGAATCTTCAATTGTAAGAAATCCAGATCCTGATAAAAATGATATTGATTTTTTGCCACCTACTAAATATGGGGCTATTGTTATTATTAGTTCATCAAAAAGATTTTCGCGTACAAAACTCCAATTAATATTGCTTCCGCCTTCAACAAGTATTCTCTTCATCGAATATTTTTGTAATAAGTATTGTAATAATTGTTTTATATCGACTGTTTTTTTTCCAGATATTATAATGTCTAAATTAGGATAACTATATAATCTATGAAGATTTTGTTGCGATATTTTTTCAGATACAACAATTATTGTTTTAAATTTCTTAGATGTTTTTAATATTCTGGTGTTACGTTCTATATCACCATTTGAATCTAGTATTATACGAATAGGATTATGATTACATCTTACATACCTTATTGTTAAAAGTGGATCGTCTTGTTTGACAGTGTTTATACCAATTAGAATGCCATCTACTGTAGATCTGAGTTTATGAAGACGAGTTTTGTCTTTATTACTAGAAATTTTGGAATCCCCACATTTTGTAGCGATTTTGCCATCTAATGTAATTGCAGCACTTAAAATGATGTATGGTTTAGATCTTTCCATATATGATTTTACCATTTATCATAACAGCTTGAATAGATGATTCTGACGCTCGATGTACTATTGAAGCATGAGGATCATGGATAGGATCTAGATCTATTTCATGTTTTTTGATAAATATACAATCAGCAATAGCACCTGTTTCAATTGTACCTTTGTTGATATGTAATATTTTACCAGGATTTACTGTAGCCATTTTTAAAATATGCTTGGGTGAGATCTTTGTTCGATTTATAGCCATAGTAGTTTTCCATAAATAATCCATTTCTCGAAACATATCGGGCGGATTTATCATAACATTATCAGTACCAATAGCAATATCATACCCTAATTTCATCATGTAGTATATATCTGGAACTCGTTCAGCCATAGTAGCGTTAGAACGTGGGCAAACAACTATTCCATCAGTATATTTACGTGCAATACGCAGATCATGTTTTGATGCATAAGTCATATGTATAAGAAAATGAGGTTTCAATTGCAATGCACGCATGATTTCTGATTTGGCAGTAAGTTTTTTAGATTTTTCTACACTCGTTATTGTTTCTGCAGAATGAATGGCTCTGATTTTGGATGTTTGAGAGAAATAATGAAGAATAGAATCGCTGTATTCGTTTGCGCCACTTATTCCTAGACCATCTGCATGTTTAGTGATTATTGACAACTCATAGTCTTGTTCTTGTGAAATAGATTCGTTTTTTTGAATTTGTGAATCTGTTTGATAATATTCTATACGGCCTAGCGCTATACAATTAATTGGTACAGATTTCAATATTTGTTTCAATAAAATTATTCCTTCTAGTCCTCCTTCTCTAAAATCTATGAATGTAGTTATACCTTTTTTAATCATAGAATAACAGGTGTTACGCATATAACTTGCCAGATGTGATGGTAATGACTTATTCAGAATATGTTTTTTAATTCCATAAATTGGATTAACCTTTTCGTTAACAGTCAAATCAAGATTTATGTCTTTAGCTATAGAATCTCCTATATGGGTATGAGCATTGATGAATCCTGGTAAAATAATAAGTCCGTCACAATCAATTATTGGTTCTTCTTTTTCTGGTAAAATCTCATTACTTATATTTCCAAAATATTTAGTTGAAATTTTTAAATTAGTAGAATTAATATATTCTAGATCAGGTCCACTAAATACTCCAATATTTTTAAAAATCAAAATTCATAAATGGACGGTTTTTTTTCTCCCGAGTTTCTAATTGTTCTGATCATGTCTAATGATTGTGTTGCATGTTTAGCTGCGTCTCTAGCTGTAGAGCCTTTGCCAATACCACAATTTAAAATCAATCCATATTTTTGGCGTATCATATTTATGAATTCCGACGCTTGTTTTTTATAATCACTATGAGACAATACCATAAAATTATCACCTCCCATAAAAAATGATAGTGATTTTTGTTTCATAAAAAATTTTGACATTACATGATACAATTCAAATATTAGTGATGATGTTTCATATGGAGTTTGTTTTTTTTTTACTGATGTGAAATCTTCAATATCAAAATGAATGATTGTAACATCATCATTATTAGTTGTAGTATTTATGGATCCATATATCATATAATCCTGATTTAATATTATATGTGCTTGTTCACTTTCAAATGCATGCATGTTAGCATCGAATGGATTTTTGGCGTGGCCTATAGACATGGATAATGGATTATTAAATGTAGTTCTTAATTTTTTTTGTATTAATAAATGGTCTTCTAGATTTAATTTGTTTGTAACTGCAAATAACTCATCAGATCTATTAAGAAATACAAGTGAATTTTTTACCGAAAATAATTTTTGTGCTTCATTGTATAATGATGCCTGAAACATTTGTAATTGATGTTCTCGGTCTTGGCCTAATGTTAATGTCCATTTTCCATAATCATATAATTTAATAACTGTAATTTGAATCAATATTTTAATTTTTCCAATTCTAGTAATGATTTGGAGACTGCATCAACGGCATTTTCAGGCATTCTTTTTATTCGCGAATGAGCTATACGTTCATGCATTCCAGGTCCGCTTATACCAAGAGATACTGGTTTTTTATATTTCAACGATAAATTAGATAATGAATTCAATACAGTATAAGCTATAACTTCATCATGCTTTGTCTGGCCTTTTATTATTGCACCCAAAGTCACTACAGCATCTACATCATTTTTATTTAATAATGCGTCTACTATTATAGGCATATCGAATACTCCGTGTACTTTACAAGTATATGTTACGATGATTTTCATACGTCTGGTTTTTTCGAGTGCTATTTGGAGCATCTTGGAAGTTATTTTGTAATTGAAATCTGACACTACTATTGCAATATTCATAATTCAATACACATTAGAATATTCTAGTAATTCGTGACTATGAATTATCGGTATAGAATTTTGTTTAGCATATTTTTCTGCATTATTTGTTGATAAAGCTGTATATGTTTCAGAATCCAACATCTCACAAATAACAGTGATTGGTACTACATTAGCTAATTTAGCTAATAATACAGACATTTCTGTGTGTCCTCTTCTATTTTCTAGTAAACCTTCAGAAGATAATAATAGAGGGATATGTCCAGGAGTTTTAAATAAATCCACAAAATTTTTCTGCGGGCAGTCAGATTTGTATAGGTTAGACATTTCTTTAATGGTTATAGATCTATCAATATCTGTAATCCCTGTATATGTTTGTCTATGATTAATAGAAATTGAGAATGAAGATTTATCACCGTATGGTTCAATCCCAGAGATCATTTTGTGTATATCGAGATTATTACAATCATGTAGTATGTTATGCATGTAATCTAGCCCTATTTTTTGACCAAAAGTATGATCTATTGCGATGCATATCAAACCCCCAGCATGCTGTCTTAATCTCACAATATGTTCAGGTGTGATAAATTCTGCTGCGGCCACCATATCAATTTCATTTTCACGACCATTATCGTCATGTATTAAAACAAATTCCCCACGTTTGAAATATTCTAATGTATTATCTAAAGACATAATTTTTTATTGCTGCCTACACAATATTAACGTTACAAAAAAATTAGTAATTACCACTAAATACGTTATTGTTTTTATAGATGTGTTTGGCAAGTATATCAGTTTCAATGTTAACTTTATCACCTACATTTTTAGTATTAAAATTTGTAGTTGTTAATGTTTGAGGTATTATACAAACGCTAAATTCATCTACAAGATCGTTAACTATAGTCAAACTAACTCCATCTATAGCTATAGAGCCTTTGCTGACTATATATTTACGAAGTTGCCGTTGAACGTTGAACCAAATTTTGGTTTCAGATTGTATTTTTTGTAGTTTAGATATTGTGGAGATTCCATCAACATGTCCCAATACAAAATGCCCGTCTAACCTATCTCCTATTTTCAAGCTGCGCTCCACATTTATTTCATCGTCAACTTTAATATTTGCAAATGTGGTTCTAGAAATAGTTTCATTTGTTAATTCAAATTCATAATATTTATTTTCTAGTATATTAGTTATTGATAGACAAGTCCCATTTAGAGATACGCTTTGCCCAATCTTCATATTATCAGAATAATTTGCCAGGTCCATTTTTAATTTTGTTGCGCTAGAATCAGATTTTTGCACTGACATCACTGTGGCAGTGCCTTCAACTATACCTGTAAACAATTTATTTTACTTCAATATGGAAATGTATTTATAATTTACCTGCGTCTTTGAGGAGAGATTTGGCCATTTTGTAATGGACCTCATCAATAATATTATTTTTTAATTTAATAGAACCAATACCATTTTTAATTGCTTGAGAATATGAGTCATATACCATTTTTGCCCATTTGATTTCAT
>JAHRAP010000002.1 GCA_020027255.1 Nitrosopumilaceae archaeon
TTATGAATTTAATAAATCTAGCAGATATCTCAAAAATTTATCGAAATTCATATGCTCGAATTATGAACTATACTAAGAAAAATAACACTATTTATGCCACAGATTCAGTTTGTACTCATGCGGACGCTGATCTATCTACCGGAATTCTTAATTCAGAAGGCATAAGATGCCCTCTCCATTTGTCTGTTTTTAATCTTGATAGTGGTATGCCGCAAAACCCTCCAGCAGAAACAAAGTTACAAACATATAATGTTAAAATAGAACATAATGTAGTTTATGTAGATATCGAAAATTGAAAACACAAACTACATCCATTGATTATATTAGAAAAGACTTCCCAATTTTAAATCGTTGCGTGTATGATGACAAACAATTGATATATCTTGATAATGCTTCCACTACTCAAAAACCTATTCAAGTGATAAATGCAATTAACAATTTTTATCGTAATTATAATTCTAACATTCATAGATCTGTATACAGTATCGCAAATGAAGCAACTGCCGCATATGAAAATACACGTAGTAAAATAGCTAAATTTTTAAATATACGTAATGCAAAAGAAATAATTTTTGTACGTGGTACTACTGAAGCTATAAATTTAGTAGCATATTCATGGGGACGTAATAACATAGCAAAAGACGATGTAATTGTTACCACTGAATATGAGCATCATAGCAATATAGTCCCTTGGCAATTACTAGTTAAAGAGAAACAAGCTAAACTCAAATATATAGAAATAAATGAAAATGGTGAACTGCGCTTAGACCAATTAGATGATTATCTTGAATATGGAAATGTTAAGTTGGTAACTTTTAGCCAAATGTCTAATGTGTTGGGAACTATCACAGATTCTACTAAAATTATATCTAAATGTAAAAAATATAATGTAAAAACATTAATTGATGGCGCGCAATCTGCGCCTCATATGAAAGTAAATATTGATGATATTGGTTGTGATTTTTTTGCGTGTTCTGCACATAAGATGTTGGGGCCTACTGGAGTAGGAATTTTATGGGCACCAAAAAATGTTATGGAGCATATGGTTCCATTTCATGGAGGTGGTGATATGATTAAAGAAGTACATAAATATGAAACAACATGGAATGATTTACCATATAAATTTGAAGCTGGCACTCCTAATATTGCAGACGTTATAGGATTTTCAACTGCTATTGATTATATAAATGATATTGGTATTGATACCATACGTAATCACGAAGAAGATTTAAGAAACTATGCATTATCTAAATTAGACAACATTAAAAATATTGTTATTTATGGTAATAAAGATTCTGCCAAATCTGGCGGTATTATATCATTCAATTTTGCAGATATACATCCACATGATTTGGCAACTATATTGGATGAAGATGGAATAGCTATTAGATCTGGTCACCATTGTGCTCAAGTTTTAATGGAAAAGCTTGATGTGCCAGCTACATCACGCATCAGCTTTTATATCTATAACACAAAAAATGAAATAGATAAATTAGTAATTTCTCTTGAAAAAGCAGCTAGGTTGTTTAAATTATGAGCAATAGTGATATTTACCATGAAATGATAATAGATTATTCTCGCAATCCAATTAACTTTGGCACTATAGTTAAACCGGATATATTCATGCATGATAGCAATCCATTATGTGGTGATAGCATTGATCTTTACATGAATGTTGATGATGATGTGCACTCGATATCTGAAATTAAATTCAACGGAAAAGGTTGCGCAATTTGTATTGCGTGCACATCTGTATTGACAGAAATAACTAAAGGGAAAAAAATTGATGATGTGATCAAAATAAATAAAACTGACATTTTGTCTGAACTAGGTTTGCAAAAATTGAATCCTGTCAGAATAAAATGTGCATTATTATCACTGAAAATTTTGAAATTTAGTATTTATTCATATCTGAGTGATAAAATAAAGAAGATCGATGACACTAGAAAAACTGAACTGTTTAAACTGAAAGATGATGCGACAAATCTTTATTAATGTATGACAAAATATTTTAGAACTTAAATATTAAATATTTAATGTTTTTTTATATCTTTGAGCTGCATTTTCCAGAGATTCTATCATTGGTAACTTTTTTCCAGTTAAATATAAAATCAGTGCTCCGCCCGCTGTACTGATATGATTAATTTTGTTAGTTAAACCGTATTTTTTTAATGCATAATTTAAATGACCTCCACTCACTATGCTTGTTGTCATTGATCTAGCTATTGCGTTTAAAATTGATCTAGTACCCATACTAAAATTCTTACATTCGAAGAAACCAGCAGGCCCACTCATAAACACTGTGCCTGCACTTGAAATTATTTTATTATAATATTCTATTGTTTTAGGTCCTAAATCATTTATTTCATCGCATTTATTTAGATCTCTGACATCCACATCTACCCTATCTCCATCTTTATTAATTGCTACGTCTACAGGAGTAGAAAACACATCTGGATATGTACCTATCAAAGAATGAGCTTTGGCCACTACTTCCTCTTCTTGTTTTATTCCTAGCGGTGATTTTATTCTGCCTTGAGCCCTCATGAATACATTGCCTATGATGCCAGTTAACAAAACATGATCCGCACGTCCGTTATCGATCAATAATTTTATTGCTTCTAATCTATCTGTTACTTTGGATCCGCCCAGTACAACAACATGCGGTGCTTTAGCAACAGTTATTATTTTATTCAAATTTTTTATCTCACGTTCTACTATTTTTCCAGCACACGACGGTAAAATATTTGAAAAACCTACAATTGATGGATGTGATCTATGTGCGCTTGGAAATGAATCTAATACACATATATCAAATAAATTAGCTAGCCTCTGAACCATTATTGTTTTTGATGCATCATTGGGTGAAAATTCATAATTTTCTTCAGCACACAATCTGAGATTGTCTAAAAGGACTATATCTCCTTTTCTCATATTTTTTATTGTATTTGATGCTAGAGTCCCTATAACATCTTCCACATATTGTATTTTTTTACCTAAAATCTTTTCGAGCACCGCTGCATGTTTTTCCATGCCTGTATAATCTTTATTTCCAACTCTTCCTTGATGAGATGCCACGACTATCTTTGCATCCGTTAGTGCGTTTATAGTCTCTGTAGCTTCTTCTATTCGTTTCGTGCCAGAAATTTCCATGGTTATAGGATCTATTGGACAATTCATATCTACTCTTAAAAATGCAACTTTGTCTTTTACATTAAAATCGTCAATAGTTAACATCATTAATATCTACTTTTTTATAATAAAGTTATTTTTGGTTATAAATCAACTGCAACATATTTTTAAATTTTAGTCGTAATCAAAGTTCATGATATTAAATATTTTGCATAAACTATTTGTGTTGTTAATTTCATTTTCCGTTATCACAATTCTAGTACATTATGATATTGTAACAGTAATAGATGTTGACACACTGTATTTCTTCCAAACACTCTCTGGTGTTCTAATATATGATAATATCATGTGGTTATCTACAGAACTCAGTGGGATATTTTCATGCGTGGTTTTTAGTGTAGGTTTAACAATTCCACGCAAAACCAGACGAATAGGCCTGATATCGCTATTATCTGTTTTGATTTCAACTATTGTTTGTGGTTATATATCTTATTTAATTGATCGAGACACTCCTGATATTCCATTTTTAGGATCTGCTATGGTGTTAGAAATTGAAAATGATACAAGGATATTAGGTAATGAAGGCTCTTATCCATCTGGACACATAGCTAGGATTACCGTTATTGTAGCCACTCTTATTAATCAAACCCATAAAAAATATATGCATTTTTTGTGGTTTTTGCCATTTATGTCATCGTTAAGTAGACTCTACATGTTGCAACATCATCCTACTGATATTATTGCTGGTATTGTTATTGGACTTCTCATCGAATTAGTCATGTCGTATAAACTACAAAAAATTATTGAAAAACAATCTGAACATGAGACATAAAACCACTTTGATTTGTATGGTTAATATTGTTTGTCATTCTTTCTAAAACCATATGTTTCAAGATAATCAAAAAATCGCAATAGAAATGTCATTTTTACCTAAATTGAAAAATGCGAGACTGGTTTGTGGTTTGCCTGGCAGTGGATATGTAGGCAAGCTTGCTGTAGACTATCTTATCGATAAACTTCATGCATCAAAATTTGCAGATATTTATTCATCATCTTTTCCGCCACAAGTATCTATACAACAAGACGGTACTGTAGATCTAATAAAAAATTCATTATATTTTTGTAAAAATAATAACCATGATTTTATTTTTCTTACAGGTGATGCTCAACCAGTATCTGCACACGGTGAATATATTTTAGCAGATAAAATTCTTAATATGTGTAAAAAATTAAGTATAGATTCAATTTATACTCTTGCAGCATATATCACTGGTAAATTTGTCAAACAACCTAAAGTATTTGGTACATGCACACAATTGAAAGCTATTGAAATTTTTTCCAATTATGGAATCTCGAGAATGAATAAAGGTAGTATCACTGGAATGAATGGAGTTATTATAGGGATCGCAAAAAAGAATCAGATGTCTGGAACATGTCTATTAGGTGAAACTTCTGGATATGTTGTAGATGCTTTAGCTTCAAAAGCTTTACTAGAAGTATTATGTAATATGTTAAATATTGACTTAGATATGTCTGATCTTAAAAAAAGAGCTATAGATACCGAAAAAATAATTAAAACTATAGAATCTCAAATATCTCAAGTTTCGCAAGATCAACAACAATCCATTTCAATGAGATCTGGAGAAAAAAACTTAGACTATATCAGCTAATAAAATAATAAAAAATAATAATGATATAAAAATGATTTAATTATAATATAATTACAATCAATTCATAACATCAAGCTTGCCATATTTTCCTTTTGTTAAAGATACCTCGCCCTTAAATGTGTTTGTATACCCATTTGTGATTTTGATTTTTACTCCGTCTTTCACTTTTGTTATATCATCTCCCCATAAAGTGAGTTTTATTTCTCCGCCAGCTCCGTCTATCAAATATGCATCACACACATCTATTGTGCCGCCCATTTTTTTATTAACAGTTCTGGGCTCACCTTTTCTTTCTATTGTTCCTTCTATATCTATTCCATTTCTCATATTTTTTGCATCTTCAGCTGTTACCATATTGTACTCTTCATAAACTAGGATACTACTTTTTTAAAAATGTTGGGTTTTCCATCTTTGTCAAATTATATATTAGTTAAACTTTTCATCAATTTGCAGGAGTATCGAAGATAGGCCAACCGAGAAGGACTCAAGTTCTTATGTGAAATCCTTTCTCTCAGGAGTTCATGGGTTCAAATCCCATCTCCTGCATCAAAATTTATTTGAAATATTAGGATCTTTCACCATGAAAATTATTAGCAAAATATTTTGCAAAATATGTTATTATCATATCTGCACCGGCTCTTTTTATTGCATATAATATCTCATTGACAATTTCCTTTTCTGGTATCCATCCTTGTCTCGCTGCAGCTTTTATTAATGCATATTCGCCAGAAACACTATATGCAGCTAGAGGCATATTAAAAGTTTTTTTGGCCCTATAAATTAAATCCAAATATGCCAAAGCTGGCTTAATCATTATTATATCTGTACCTTCGTTTATATCCATTTCAACCTCACGTATAGATTCATTTGGATTTGTAAATGAAACTTGATATGATTTTCGATCTCCAAATTTAGGTGCACACTCGGCTATGTCTCTGAATGGCGAATAAAAAGACGAGCTATGTTTTGCAGAATGTGACATGATTCCTGTATTTGTGAATCCAGACTCGTCTAATTCTTGTCTGATA
>JAHRAP010000004.1 GCA_020027255.1 Nitrosopumilaceae archaeon
ATTTGAAATCCATTTTCTAATGCGTAATTTAATATATATTTGAATGTTTCACTCAAAACATAATTAAATATTTAATTGAATAAATATATTATGCGTTAGTATTAATTATTAAATAAATCAATATGTATCGCGTTCAAAGAATTTTAATATTTTTTGTTTTTTTAATTTTATTCACAATTATTTATGATTTTGGTACTATGAATGAAGTGAAAAAAACAGACGCAGAAAAATTTATTGATGATTTTAACGAAATAGTCCACGAAATTGATTCCATTGGAATTTTTTTACATAATTCTGCAATAGCTTTACCAATGTTCATTCCTGGATTTGGTATTTTGTGGGGTTTTTTTTCATCATGGTCAACAGGATATGCATTTGCAGCCCTAGAATCTATTAAACCATCATTATCATCTATTGATCCGCTTAAATTATTATATTTTACTCCATTTGGACTATTAGAACTAACTGCATACTCAATAGCAATGTCTAGGAGTTTTTTGTTGATATATAAAATTGTCAAAAAAATCTCACTTAAATCTGACATTGTGATAATATTGACTGAAATAATAATAACAATAACACTACTATTTTTAGGTGGTCTTATAGAAGATTATATGTTGATGTCATTACATGATATTAGCATCTAATATATTATAATATGATTCTAGTTTGGATTGTTTGATAACTATTATTGATAAATCAGAAAATTTTTTGTTTTCTAATTCATTAACTTTTCCAACAAATATTTTTTCGCTGTTCGTGGTAAGCGATTCGTATACAATAACATTTATTTTTGATGTGTCAAACCCATTATTTTTTAAGTAAAACGCTAACTCAGAATGCATAAATTGTTTTTTTGGTTGTGATGGCCACGGCCTTGGTAATACAATAATATTAAAACCATCTATTAACCCTTTTCGCAATTCTATTTTTTTATTTTCTATAGATGTAGAAATATGGAATGTAATTATCTTAGTTTTATCTAATGCGATTTGAGCTTTTGCAGCTGCAACTTGAATTGAACTGATCCCAGGCACTATAGTTATATTTCCAAATATTTGAATTAATCTATCCACCACTTCTGATTCTGAAAAATTAACATCTCCAGTAAAAGGAACAACTAATTTTTTATTGCCTATTTCTTTTTTTATTTTATTATAAATTCGTTCTTGATTTGTCATGGTTATCATATATACATTTTTGTTTTTCAACAATCTGTTAATAGTATTTAATGTAAATTCATATCCTATTATAATATCTGCATCTAAAATTATATCTTGCACATTCTTAGTTATATATTCATATAAACCAGGCCCTACACCTACCGCAAAAACCTTTGGTGTTTTTACATTCATTTTTTAATACATATCTTTTGTATAAATGGCTCCCAATTAACTTCCAGATATTTTGTAGGTTCTTTTAATGGGTATTTAACCCAATCTTGAACAACTGTGAATCTACATTTTTTGTGTTTGTTTTTCATAACATACGACAAATTCAAAACACTTCCCCATATTTTTTTTTCTTGATTGACATCCAAAATATCTTTAAAATGAATTTCCATATTTCGTTCATCTTTCAAATCTTCCGCCAAATTGTTTTCATTATATCCATCATGTTTAATTAATGTCTGTTTGTTTTTTATCATCTGTGTTATTTGTCTTGTTACGGCATATTGCCACCATTTAATCTTAGCTTTTGTTTTATGTATAAATATTAAATGCTCGTCTGTTAAAAATAACATACCTTCTTTACCACCTATCATGATTAGCCTTTTCGTTTCCATCCAAACTGAAAGCAAATGCGTATTAATTTTTTCATCCATATTCATTTTTTACACTGGTTTTTTAATTTCGTTAATTATTAACATCCATTATATTAAATTGTATGTGAAATTAAACTATCAAAGATACAATAAAATACCCATCTATAATTATAATTTTATGAAAAAAGAATACGTCATAGTGCGTATAGATGCATCGCACGACGGTTCTCCATACGTAGTATTGTCATTATCATCCACTAAAGACCTTAAAGAAAACAATCAACCACTCTCATCACCATTTGGAACTAATATGGTTGGCTTTTCAAATATGGATGATATGGTGAGGGGATTAAACAAAATGCTATCTGGGGGAGGTGGATCATTAGGATCTTCAGGTGCGATAACCTCTATGAAACTAGATATACATGAATACAAAGAACTTAATTTATCTGTTGGAGATAGAGTTTATTTAGAATTAACTAAAGCCGAAAACCTAGGCATATAGATGTATTAACGATTAATCTCAGAATATAAAATTTGGTATGCTCTTGATGCATCTTTTGCATCAATTATAATAATTATACTATCACTACTAAAAAAAGCATTTTTCATTTCTATTCCATTATTATGTAATAATTCAGTTATGTAAGATGTGATGTCACTTCTATTTTCATTATTTAGTAATATTATTTTTAATTTTGCTAGGCCGGTATTGAATAAATTTTCGTTGTTTGGTAACGTCGAAAACATTTCTCTAACATCATCTACATCTTCAGCTAATAATATGAACGAGTCAGCTAATCTAAAAAATTCATAATCAGATTTCATATGTGAAAATTTATCCATAATGTTTGACGTTTCGTTACTATCTATACCATCCAAAGAAAATTTCACATCCATAATTTTATCAGTTAACGACAATCTGGCATTTTTTAGTACGGCTTCTCTTTTTACCTCGTCTTTTTGTTCAAAAGAATCAGAATATCTTTTGATTGCGACTACTATTGTATTTAAATTAGCTTGTCCTCCTATAATACGTTCAACTTCTGGTTGAATTTTTACTGCTAATGCAGTATAATTAATAATATCCATCTTCATACAATCATAAATTGATCTGTTATGTG
>JAHRAP010000022.1 GCA_020027255.1 Nitrosopumilaceae archaeon
AGTAGCGCAGGGATTAGTTATACATGAACCAAAACAAATTTTGGAATTAGAGTAACAATGAACAAAATTATGAAAATAATTCCGGACATCTTTATCACTTCCAAGTATAAGTATACAGTCAATTGATTTTGTGGATGTATTTTCATTTATTATATAATCAATGCCAAAGTCTAACAAAATTTGTTTTAAAAATTTTAATGATTGACTTAATTGATCTGTGCAACGTATACCAACTTTCACATAGAACCATACGTAATAGTATAATAAAAGCTAATTACAACAATTAAAAATCACTTAATTTTGTTAAATGTTAATGTTTTATTTAAAATAAAGTTTAAGAAGCCAGATATCAGTACAGATATAATTAACGCCATAGCGTATAACATATGATAATATTCTACAAGAAAATATACTAACATGATTTGAATTATAGAACTTATTGAACTAAATCCAATAAATTTTAGATATTGAGAAATAGTTCTCGTTATAGTAAATATCCCATCATTAAAAGTCCAAATTTTATTAAATAGAAAATTTGTATGCATGGAAAATATAATCCCGCCTAGATTTGAATGTAAATACCATAAACCTAAATCTTTTAACAAAATAGATACCAAATAATTTAAACATAAGCCACTAGCTCCAATTACGTAAAATTTACTGATTTTAGAAAATGGCTGTAAATTCATTATTTTATGTTAATTTATAACGATATAACTTCCAAATTATTTTGATATAATCAATTATTATAACGAAATTTAATTTGCTACATCCCAATTTACGATTTGTGAATGTATACGGACATTCAGATATTACAATATTCGTTGTTTTTACTAAGATTTCTAATAATAATTTGTATCCAATAGCATCAAACCTTAAATTTGAAATAATTTGTTTTTTAAATACAAAAAAACCAGACATTGGATCTGTGACTTTGATTTTCAAACTAGTTTTTGCCATAATTGTAGCTACTTTACTCATTAACTTTCTACGTATTGGCCAATTTACTATTTTGCCACCGTGCATATATCGAGACGCTATAACCAAATCAGAATTAGAATTATTTAATATGTTAACCATTTTTGATATGTTGTGTGGAGGATGAGAAAAATCACTATCCATCACCAATATTATATTTCCGAAAGAGAAATCTATTCCATTTAATATTGCCGAGCTTAATCCAGATTTTGTTTTACGAGTCACAATGCTAACAATATAATTAATGCTATGCACATTATTTGCATAGTTTTGTGCAATTTTAGCAGTACCGTCTGGAGAATTATCATCAACTACAATTACTTCAGATGTCATATTTTGAGGTAAATGGTTTTTAATAGTTTGTAAAATTTTGATTATGTTTTCAGATTCATTGTAAGTTGGTAAAATTATAGATAAATCTACATGTTGCATGTAATGGTAGTTTATTTGCCAAATATCCATGTTTGCATCTTTTTAACTGTTATAAATTATATAGCTATATTCAGATTTGTGAAAATCTTAATAAATTATAAAAATATGCAGCATTTGTTTCGATCATATTTTTAGTAGGGAATTTCGTTATGTTTAAATTATTTATATTTAATGCTGCCTGCATAGCACCGCCACCAAAACAAAGTGCCCATATAACATCACTCTCGTTAATATACGTACAACAAAATGCCGAATTAAATATATCCATCATCCCAATATTGGTATGAAATCTAAATGATTTATCAGTAATCACATATAATTTATTTCGATTGAGCAGCATTATTTCTTGTTCGCGAAATAAAATTATACTTTCTATTCTAAGTTTTTGAAAGTGTTGCATTGCTTGTATTCCTCTACTGCCAGTCAATATGAAAGCTTCATAATCCGTTATTTTAATAATAGAGATATTTATAAAATCAATGTAAGGTTTAGTTAAAAAAATACGTCTGGTAGAATCAATCTGTCGTAAAAACCCACATGGATCTAAAAATACTATCGATGTGCGAGGTATTTTCTCTAATATACTTGAATTAATTTCATGAAAAACAGGAGTGATAATTATTATATCAAAATTATAATCTATATGGATTATTTCTTCACAGAAATTTTCTAAAAATAATTCTACCGGATTAGCTAAATTAATTTTAAATTTAGTTGTAGATTGATTAGATAATTGGTTCTTGAATATGAAGCTATGATCTAATTTGTGTATGAATGTAAAATCACTCCCAAATTTAGTTTGTAAGTATACTTTTGATCTTAAATTTTTTGCAGTTATACCACCATAATAAACTGGTCCTCCGATCTGCTCATGATTTTGTCTGCTATCCACGAATCTATCTATAGTGCTATGCGAAACAATGGTAATTTTCAATAACTATTACAAATATGAATATACTATCATAGTATAAATATTACTAAATAATTCTTATGTACAAACATTAAGAACAAGAATATAAATAAGATATGCTAATTAAATTTATGCCATTAAAACGAGCTAGCCGTGGTCGTAGGAAAGGAGGTAAAGGTTCATCAGATAGAATTCAATGTGTCAATTGTGGCGCTACTGTGCCTAGAGATAAAGCTAAGAAAGTAACATCAAGATTGAATTTAGTAGAGCATGCATTGGCCAAGGAATTGAAAACGCAGGGCACATATATCGCAACCCATAAAATTTTAAAATGGTATTGTATATCATGTGCTATTCATTTTCGAATACTTAAAATTCGTTCAGAATCAAGTCGCAGGCAACATCAAAGATTATAGTTTTATTATTTTTTTGCTGTTTTGATATTTTTTAGTACATTATATAATCTTTGCAGTACTGTGATTACAGATATAATAATAATAACAACGATAGCTATTTCAATAAGCCCAGCCATACCTAAAATTACAATTATGAATAATCTTTCAGCGCGTTCACCTATTCCAATACCCTGAATCTTTATTTTCATTGATTCTGATTTTGATCTTATATAACTTATTAAAAATGATAATGACATTGCTATAAATACTAAATACCCATCAGTATAATTTCCTAAAAATATTCCTAAGTATATAGCAAATTCTCCAACTCTGTCTAAGATAGAATCTAAGAACTCGCCTTTATGACTAACTGATTTAGAAAATCTTGCGACTTGCCCATCAACAATATCAAAAAAACCAGATAGCAGAACTATCAAACTTCCGAAAAATAATGGGTGAAAAGCATATGTCGCATATACAAAGCCAGCTAACACAGCTAAAATAAAACTTGCAAATGTCCAAACATTAGGCGGTATTCCTGTAGACGAAAAAATTTTACCTAATTGGTATAATACAGGTTGCAACAATTTTCTAAAATTATTCAACAAAATTAATAGCACCTAATATTTGTGTTCAAAACCATCTTTTATAACTTACAAGCATTAAAGAGTGATTTTAGTTTTTACATCTATCAATTTGTATATTACTATATCATAATATAAAAATATGATTCAATTTTTATTCATGGCAAGTATACATGATAATAATTTTGCTGCTATTGATGCAGTGGATCCATTATCAAATATGGGACACAGTTCTACGATGTCAGCACAGAGTATATTTTTTTCGTGTAAAATCAATAACATATCATATAGTTCTCGTGATGTAATACCTAATGCTTCAGGATTACCTACACCTGGCGCGTATGCAGGATCTAAAACATCTAGATCTATACTCAGATAAATTTTATCAAAAGTTGAACACATGTCAGTAAGTAATTTTGGTCCTTGATTGTTTCTAATATCTTTATCAGTTATTGACGTAATGTTACATTTAGTTTTAAATTCTAGTTCTTCTGATGAATACGCACGTGCGCCTACATGTATTATATTTTTTGCCGTGTTGTTTTTTTCAATTATCCGCCTCAAATATGTAGCATGATTAAATTTTACATCGCCGTATTCATCACGTAAATCATAATGCGCATCAAAAACAATGAAGCCTACATCATTATGAAAAGCTGTATAAGATCCTAATGTAATAAGGTGTTCGCCGCCTAAAATGACAAGTTGTTTTTGTGTTTTAGCTAACTCGGATGTAATTTTATTAACCATAGATAACATTACTTTGGATTCAACAGTATGTTTTGTATTTCCAATGTCATTTATATTCATTTTTTCTATATCTACTGCAATCTCTGGAATCACAGTTTCAATATTATTAAATAGTTCACGTATAGCATTGGGTGCAAATCTTGTTCCTGGTCTAAACGAGTGGGTAGAATCAAAAGGCACACCAAATAATATAGCATCAGTATTAATATCATAACATAAATTTGGGTTGTATTTAGATCGATCCAAGTATAAATCAACATAGCTCATTATAAAAAACAGATATAACATGCATAAAAAATTATCTGAGATTAATTAGGTATATACAAAAACTATTTTCAACCTTTCAATTCTTTTCTAGTTTTGAATGTAGGTTTTATTCCTAGTGAATCATAATTGCCAGTAGAACATGTAAAACACATCGAGTTTAATGGTATCCCGATTGCTTTAGCAAGGTTTTGTGCATCGTTATAGCCTAAGAAATCAGCACCGATATATTTCCTGACTTTTTCGACAATTTCTTTTTCTGTTTTTATATTTTCATCATAAGTAGCTAATTCTGTTTGAGATGGAAAATCTATCCCGGCATAACATGGATACATTATAGGAGGATATGTTATCAACATACTAATTTTACGCGCTCCAGATTTTTTTAAAGTTTGGACAATAGCTTTTGAACTGTTTCCACGTACTAAGCTATCATCTATAATCACTACATGTTTATCATGAATGATTTCAGAGATCGGCATAATCCACTTGTTTATATCTACTCTATCTTCTTGATGAGGTTCTATGAAACTTCGCAATGTTCCTTTTTTACTATATCTATCTTTTAATAAACCTTCATCAAAAGGTATTCCTAATGCACTAGCATAACCTAGAGCTGCAGGTCTTGCAGAATCAGGTACAGGGATTACCAAATCTGAATCTAACGGAAATTTTTTAGCCATAAATTTACCTATATTTTTCCTAGCTAAATATATGTTAGATCCTTCCATTTTACTTGATGGATGTGCAAAATATGTGAATTCAAATGAACAATGAGATTTGTTTGTAGCTTTAGAAAATATCTTGGTTTCCAATCCATCATCATTGATTTTGATGAATTCTCCTGGCGCTATATCGCGGATTAATTTTGCGTTTATTACAGATAGAGCACATGATTCTGATGCCACTACATATGTTTTTTTATTTATGCGTCCTAGAACTAAAGGTCTAAATCCTTGTGGATCACGTGCTGCATAAACAGATGAATTGTCTAGAAATGTAAAACAATATGAACCAATCATTTCATTTTTTAATATAGATAATGCTTCAGAAAGTTCACCTGTTTTTTGTGTGAGAGACAATAATCGTTTAGCTGCCAGTAGTGTATCAGTAGTATTTTGTGGAGTGAATGTGCAACCTCCAACCATATTTGATAATTCACTAATATTAGAAATTGTGCCATTATGTGCAATACATAAATCATGTACTTTGAGTGGTTGAGCATTGTCAAGGTTATTTTTTCCAATTGTAGAATATCTAACGTGACCTATTGCAAGATGAGATGAATATTCGCTGATAATGTTATCGAATTCTCTATAAGCCGATGAAACTAACCCTAATTTTTTTATCGTATTTTTATTTGGTATTGCTATACCCCATGCTTCTTGTCCTCTATGTTGTAGTGCTCGAAGAGAATCTATGATTAAAGGAATTACATTTTTTTTGTCAATACTATAAATCCCTACTACTCCACAGTTTTCATTTGCCATTAGACATCAATTCATTGATTGAATTCATCCATTTAGTGTACAAAGTTTTAACGTTTAAATTGATTATTAAGTTGCTATTTTGTTTGAAAATTAGTTTATTACCTTTAAATTTCCCTATAACATTGAAGATAATATTTTTTGAATGTAAAATCGATTTAGTTTTAGCTAGATTATGATCTGATACAGCTAAAATATACCTAGAATGGCTTTCAGAGAAAAGTATTTTGTCATTATGTAATTTACTATGTGGTATAATATTTAGATTAATTATGCAACCTATTTTATTAATCATGCATAATTTTGATATAGCTACAGCAATACCGCCTTTAGAACAATCAGTTATAGATTTTGCCAATTTGTTTTGTAATAACTTGATCACATTATTCATATGTTCTTTAGATGTTTTAAACTCTACTTGTGGACATTTACCAGAATATGAATCCAAAATTTGATGGAAATATTCTGATCCTCCTAATTCGTCTTTAGTATAACCAATTACAATCAAATTGTCATTATCTTGGATTTGGATTGAATAAAAAGGATCGCGATCTATTATGCCGATCACCCCAATAACTGGCGATGGTTTTATCGGACCATGTATTGTTTCGTTATAGAAGCTAACTTTACCCCCAATACACGGTATATTAAATTGTTGTGAGTAATGTTTTATTCCATTTAATGATTGTAAAAATGACCAAAAAACTTCGTGGTTTTCTGGGTTTCCAAATTGCAAATGATCTACCATACCTATCGGAGTAGCTCCAGTACAAATTACATTTCTACACGCTTCATCAAAACAACCAATAGCACCCAGATATGGATTTACATAACAATGTTTAGGATTGCCGTCCATTGTAACAGCCAAATATTTTTTGTTGTCTAATCTTAGCACAGCTGCATCATAACCTGGTTTAATAACAGTCCTAATTCCAACTTCGTGATCATATTGATTGTAAATCCAATTTTTATTAGCTAAATTTGGACTTGTGATCATTTTTACTAGAATTTGAGAGAGATCAATATGGTCTAAATTGTATTTTTTTTCTTTTTTTAATTCTGCAATATAATGCGGTGTAGACGACTTTCTATTTAATAATGGCGGATGTACCACAAGATCAACTGGTAAATTAGCAAGAATTTTATTTTTATTTGTTACTTTAAACTTATTGTTAGCAGTAACATAACCGATTATCGAATACAATATATCAAACTTCGTGCAAATCTGATTTAATTTTTTGAGATGACTTTTATCAATTATCAATAACATCCTCTCTTGAGATTCAGATACCATAATTTCTTCAGGCATCATTGTTTGTTTAGTATGAATTTTATCAATATCAATTGTAATGCCTACAGATAATGAATCCGCAATTTCAGATACTGCACATGAAAGTCCACCACCACCTAGATCTTTCATCGCTTTGATACAATCATAATTTATCAATTCTAGTATTGTTTCAATAATCAGTTTTTTTACGAATGGGTTAGGTATTTGAATTACAGACATCTCGGCATCTGTGGATCTTAATGAATCTGATGCGAACTGCGAACCGCCTACACCGTCACGTCCAGTGAAGTTACCAAGCAATATCACTAGATCGTTTTCATCAGCACGATTATTTATTAATGATGTTTTTTTGCCAAAGCCTATACACATCACATCAACTAATGCATAATCATCATAACAATTGTCAAATTCTAATTCTCCTCCAACATTTGGTACACCTATACAATTACCATAATATCCAATTCCATTTACTACATTTTTAAAAATCCATTTAGTGTTAATATTTTTGATATCCCCAAAGCGCAATCCGTTTAATAATGCTATAGGCCTTGTTCCTGATGATAAAATATCTCGTATCACACCACCAATTCCAGTAGATGCACCTCCAAATGGTTCTATAGCAGACGGATGGTTATGGCTTTCAATATGCGTTGTAATGACATAATCATCATCAATCTTAATCACACCAGAATCATGTCCAACCATTGATGTTGAATAGTTATCATTTCTAAGTGCTTTCAAATAATTTTTTGATGATTTGTAAGAACAATGTTCTGACCATTCAGCATTAATTATTTCAAATTCTGCAGGAGTGATAGTTCTGTTTATTGTATTTTTCAAATAGGTTAATTCATTTTTGGTTAAGGTCAATTTTCAATATGAAATTGGTTTAATATAGATTTGAATATTAATAATGATGATTTATTACCAGATGGATTAATTTCTTTTTCAGCTGCACGTTCTGGATGTGGCATCATTCCAACAATGTTCATATCTTTATTACAAACACCAGCTATGTCATATGTAGAATTATTTATATTATTTTCATACCTAAAAACAATTTGATTGTTTTTCTGAAGAGATGATAAGGTTTTTTGATCTACATAATACCTACCTTCACCATTTGCTATAGGGATTGATATTTTCTGGTGTAATTTTAGTTTGTTGGTAAAAGGGGTTTTAGTATTATTTACTTTAATGTTTATCCACTTACACATAAAATTAAGTGAAGTATTTTTTAATAATACTCCTGGAAGTAAATTAGATTCAACTAATATTTGGAACCCATTACAAATACCAAGGATTGGGATCCTTTTTTGTGCAAATTTTTGAATGTATTTCATAATAGGGCTGTGTGAAGCTATTATTCCAGGTCTAAGATAATCCCCATATGTAAATCCTCCGGGTATTATAATTGCATCGATATTAGATGGCATTCTTTTTTTATGCCAATAGAATTTGGAATCTGTTTTTAAAGTTTTATCCAACACATGTTTAACATCACGATCACAATTACTTCCAGGAAAAATAACAATACCTACATTCATAATATATTATAACAATATGATTATTTTAAGTTAAATCTAGTATAATTTTTATTTGAATAGATCATGTAAACAATATGAATACTGTGAGACATATCATGGAAAAAAGCATTAGCACGATAGAATATAACAAATCTGCTTTTGATGCGGCTAAATTATTTGTTGAAAATAATACAGATTTCGCAATAATTTTACAAAATAAAAAACCAATAGGCATAGTAACTGAAAGTGATTATATCAAAAAAATAGCAGCCAAGAATAAAATTGCTTCAGAAGTACCAGTTAAAGATATTATGTCAGAAAATTTCCAAACTGTAAAACCGTCAACAGAAATTGAAAATGCAATACAAAAGATGCTTAATAACAACATCAAAAGATTACTTGTTTTTGAAAATAAAGATTTTGTAGGCGTAGTAACACAAATTGGCCTAGCAGGATATCTACGAAATAAATTATTAATAGATAGCACTATCAAAAAAATAGAATCAGATAATATATAATGTGATTAATTTGCTACATCAATTGTAATTGTACTAACTATTTTATTGTATAATCTTAATTCATCACAAAGCTTATTAACTACAGATTTAGCAGTTTGTTGGTTTTTTTCACGTATCACAAAATTCAGTATTTTTGAAGTTCTAATTTTCAGTACGTTGGAATTTTTTTTAAGAATTAAATTTTTAAGTATGACATCACCTTCAGGATCATCTAATTCTGGTTTAGTTTCAATTATCACACTAACTGTATAATTTTTCATGGCATTAAATTGGATTGATAAACATAAATGTCAATCTCATCAATATGTATAAAAATTATTAGTGTGAATTGATATATAACTAATGACAAGAGAACGATATTGGAAATTAACGATAAACGACTTGGAAGAATCAAACTACAATCCAAATAAAGTGCTTTCCTGGGATATAAAATGGATAATAAAGCCTGAAGAAGAAGCTAGATTTATAGGAATTTTCATTTATAGAAATGGTACACCATATAACTATGAATCAATAAAAGGAATAACATATTATCACAATAATGTTTCTGATGATATTTTGGGTTATATCAATAAACTTCTCAAAAATAAGTATGGAGGTAATGAATTAAAACAAGGTACACGCGTATTTCTTAAAAACTCGCGTGAAATATATTCTGCAAATGAAATTGTAGAATTGTCACGTGAATTAGAACAAAAATTAGATTCAACAATTGTAATTACAATAGAATTTCATAATATGGATAAAGACGAAAAATTATCGTGTAAACTTCCAGAAAATAAATTGTTACCAATTACAGGAAATAAATGAGTTGTAATACGTTTTTAATTGTCTGAGATAAAAGATATCAAAAAACACATATATGAATTACGGAATAGATTATTAAAAATAGTAATAGCTATAGTATTAATCACTGTTTTAATTTTAACTCTTCATATAAATACAATTAACTATGAACATAACATAACAATTGCATATCCAACAATAGAACCATTTAACAACATATCTATTCAGATGATCAATCACCTAAAATTGAAACTAATTCCCGAGAATGTTGAGCTTATACAAACAGCTCCGGGCCAAGCATTTTTTGCACAAATCCATATTTCAATGTTAATGGGAACCATAATTGCAATGCCAATAATATTAAAAGAAATGATTAATTTTTTAAAACCTGCGTTACGTGAAAATGAAGTAGTACTTGGCAGATCTATATCAATACCGTCAATAATTTTGTTTATTACAGGATGCTGCTTTGCATATTTTGTAACCATACCATATTTATTAGAATTTTTATACACGTATGGGCAATACGCCGGGATCATTACATTTTTGAATATTACTGATTTTGTAACATTTGTTCTACAATTTCTGTTGGCATTTGGAATATCATTTGAATTACCATTGCTAATGTATGCAACTAGCAAAATTGGCATCGTGGGCAAAAATTTTTGGAAAAAAAATATACGATATTCTATTGTAATTATAGTAATATTCGGAGCTGTTATAACTCCAGATGGTAGTGGAGTAACCATGTGGTTGGTATCAATACCAATGATCATATTATACTTTATAGGTATCAAAATAATAAAATAAAATCCTAAGAGAATTACTATTAAAATATTAAACATTTAAATTTGATGTTTTGATATGTTTTAATTATGATATATTACAATTTTATAGTAGGACAAGAATGGATTTTTATAATATTAATTGCTGTGATATTTATTTTCGGTGCTAAAAAAATTCCAGAATTAGCTAAAACGTTGGGAAAAGCTAAAGGCGAATATGAAAAAGGTAGAATAGAAGGCGAAAAAGAATTACATGATTTTAAAGATAATAATTAATTACGTTTTTCTAATTCATAAACAAAGCAGTTAACAATATTTGAAATTTCCTTTAAAAATTTATTCTTTAGAAAATATTTTGTGATTTTGAGCTTATGAAACTTCAAATTAACATTTAAAGTGAGTTTAGTTCCTTCATTGATTTCGGTATATTTTTCTACTATACGACTTCCCTTACCATCGCCACCAAGTATGGACATTTCTCTAGAATATGGCCTATTGATGAAATATTTAGAAGTAATTATTTTTTCTCCATTGAAGATATGGATATGCTCTTCAGCAACATATGTTTCAGCACGAAGTGATTTTATCTTGATTGATGAGAATGTGTCAGGTAATAAAGTTAAAAAATTTTGTTGGTGAGCGATAATATCAAAAATTGTATTGCGGTTCATGTGTATTATTTTTTCAATATAGAATTCCATCAGTCGCCCCAACGACGATATAAATCATGATCAATATTAAATTGATCTAGACATTTACCTATTCCATGATCTATTATGTCAGAAATTGATTTTGGTTTTGTATAAAATTCTGTCATTGGTGGAAGAATAACAACACCCAATCTAGATAATTTTAACATATTTTCTAAATGAATGGCAGTTAATGGAGTTTCACGTGGCATTAAAATTAATTTTCGTGATTCTTTCATAGTCACTGTAGCAGATCTTGAAATCAATGTATCGTCATATCCATTTGCAATACTAGCTAATGTTTTCATAGTACATGGAAGTATTATCATTCCATCAACCTTATGTGTACCACTAGAAATACTAGCAGACAAATTACTATTATTAATAACATTTGACAGAGATTTAATATATTTAATACCATACTTGGTTTCTAATAAAATACACTTCGATGCCCAATCAGTCATAATTAAATATGTTTGGATTTTAAGTTTTTTTAATACTTCTAGCATTCTTATTCCATATATTACTCCAGTACTTCCAGTAATCCCTATAATTAATTTCACAGAATATCACATAATAAACATATATATAAAATCATTTACAGTTAAGATTTTTAACTTAATGCGATTTGTGCGTACATAATAAATGACGTAAGTTATATTCCGAATTAGATTTTTGTATATAATGATAGATTCGAACAAAATTAAACTGACGGCAAATTCATACGATGATTTCAAGATATGTGTGTTAGGAAGCCATTCAGCATTAGAGGTCATGGATGGTGCGAAAGATGAAAAATTAAAAACTATTGTTATTTGTAAAAAAGG
>JAHRAP010000087.1 GCA_020027255.1 Nitrosopumilaceae archaeon
CATACTACGATCATTCAAATTTTAATAATCAATATATTAATGAGCTAGTACATATTTTACATAAATATGTATAAATTTATAATAATTAAAATAAAAATCAATCAATATGTTTACAAATATAAATAGAATGACGAGTCGCATTTTTAATATATGGATGAAATAGTGTTAGATATTGCAAATGGGTAAATCAAAATCGCTGATAAAAGTATACTATGAACTAACAAAACCTAGGATATGGTATCTGTTAGTGTTTACTTCATTCGGAGCTGCGTTAACAGCATCTAATACATACAACATAGAAGTATCCCCATATACATGGGGTTTAATTTTATGTGGAGTTGCTTCTGGTTCTGCAGCTGCCAATACGCTTACTAATTATCGTGATCGAGATATAGATTCAATCATGGAACGAACTAAAAATAGACCTATACCAAGTAATAGAATTACACCGTTAAACGCTAGGAATTTTGGATTAATATTAGTCTTAATATCCATGATATTAGCAGCATTAATTTCATATACGACTTCTATAATTAATGGAATTTTAGCTATAGTTTTTATGGCATTTGGGTTGTTTGATAATATTATTGTATACAGTTATCTGTTGAAACGTAAAAGTAAATGGAATATAATACTTGGAGGATTTTCTGGGGCAGCGCCAGCTATGATAGGATACTCAGCAGTAACAGTAGAAGGCTTATTTGAGTTGGGAGCGATAATAGGTGGGTTAGTTTTTATCTGGATTCCTATGCACATTTGGGCTCTTGCATTACATTATAAAAAAGATTACAATAGTGTGAATATACCAATGCTAACAGCAGTAATATCTGAGAAACTTTCATCACGGGTAATTTCATTGACAACAATAATCATGGTTTTATTCAGTTTATTCCCGTTTTTTGTAAAAGTAGATGGGCACGCGGTGGTAGGATTAGTATATTTGTATACTGCAATAATATCTGGAATAATTATGATGATTATAAGCATAATGGTAATAATCGAACCGTTTGAAACAAAATCTTGGCTATTGTTTAAATTTTCAAATCCATATTTAGCTGTATTATTTATTGCATTGATATTAGATTCAATGTAAAGAATTACACGATATTAGAACTACTTGTCTTAATAATTTGGCTTGTTTTTAAAGATAATCTTGTAATGAAATGTTTGAAAATTTGGGTATTTTTGCTATTTCAAAACCAGCTTGTCTCTTTGAAAATGATTTAGTTGCGTCTAGTCCTAGCTTAGATGTTAATAAATTTTTTTGGTCACTTGATGGGTCTAAGCTAGATCCACGTATATTATTTAATAATATTAGATCATTTTGTGCTTGAAATCTAGTGGCAATCGCATATTCAACAGATATTGGGCTACTTGGATCTATATCATCATCAACTATTGTCACCATTTTAAGTGACTTATGTAATTCTAAAGTTTTGTGAATTATGTTTTTAGGATCAGATTGTGTTTTTTTGGAAATTTGTACTACTGCATGCAACCAGTTACATCCACCGGAAGTCATGCAAACTTGTTTAACTTGGGGAAAGAAACGTTTTAGCAATTTATTTAATTTAGCTTCAATAGGCAATCCCATTATCAATCTATGTTCATAATAACCAGGTAAAATATCATGGAAAATTGGATTGTTACGAAAATAAATATGTTTTAATTCAAACACGGGTTGTGATCTTGCAAAATCATAAGTTCGCAGCATTTCCACCATCCATTCTTTGTATATCGTATCTTGTAATATGATGCCTTCAATAACTATTTCAGTATTAGATGGGACATACAATTCAGAGTATGAACATCGAGTTAATGAAATATTATTATTTAAAATGGAATTAGCTATAGAGATTTCATTTTTCGCGTAATCTAATTGATAAGCACTAGCTATAGATATTGCAGGATGGACTCCAATTACAATTGCTACTTTGAGATCATCGCCATGTATTTTGGCATCTAAGAATGCGCGATGCAAATGTCTGCCTTCAACCATTCTAACAGATAAATGATTTTCATCAATGTATTGAAGTCTATGGAATGATAAATTCTGCGTTTTGCTATGTGAGTTTTTAACGTGTATTATTGACGAGGTGATAAATGGTCCCGGTTCCTTTTCAAAATGAGTAACGATCGGAAGTATAGAAAGATCAGTAGATCTATTTTCAGTGAATTTTCCTTCTGTAGAAATAATGCGTGGCATTTGTTCTTGATCAACAGCGTCAATGATTTTATTATGTATGTTATTTTCAGTAGATCCTATTGCTTGAGCATACCTAGTTTTGGTACCAATTAGATTAGATATCAATCTAAAATTACTTCCATCTATCTTTGTGAATAAAACAGCTTTAGAATTATCTAGTTTGGATGTAATGCCGGCAATTTCAAATTTTGTATTAACTTTTTTGTTTATTGTTATTAGATCGTCATTTTTTTTTATTAAATCAACATAATGTCTTAAATCAGTCATTTTTGATTAATTTGATTATGTCTGTCATCAATATTTTGATGATTTTCACATCTACATTTTTTAATAAATATACAGAAGATATACAGATTCCATTTATAGCTGACGAAACTTGCTTTACTAACAATTGAGAAAAAAATGAGCTGTTGTCCCTAGAAGGTATTATAGTGATGGTGGTAGGGATAGTAGTAGAAATTGATGCTAGCATGGAACCTATTTGTTGAGAATTCTCTGACACTACAACAAAACAACCGTTATTTAGTTTTAATACATGTATAATAAATTTTCGATTACAAGTGTTAACAATTTTTGTCGCATAGCCTAAATTTTGCATCAGTTATGAAATATATATCATGCATTTATTGTTAATTCTTCAGTGTGTGAATCTGCTTCTATTCTAGCACGCAACTTAGCTTTATATTTAAGATTTCGCGGTTTAGTTCTTAGTCTGTATCCACAACATGGACACCAAAGACCTTCCCATTTTATGAATATTTCACATATTTGACAGCGTCTTTGTCCTGATGCATACCTACCAGTACCAACAGGTTTTTGAGCTTTATATCGTATACAAATCCCTTTACATGTCATTTTTATCTCTCTAAGTAATATTATTAATAAAAGGATCTATTTAAAGATCAACATAAAACGTATCCAAAATTTTAATTTAGAGCAATAGAAGCGGTGTATATCATTAGGATATGGCAAAATTGTTTAGAAAGTGGAAAAGTAATCTAAGTATCATCTGTATAAATTACGTTCACTTTAACGCAAGTGCAAATATATGATCTACAACCTCGTCAAAACTGTTATCTATTTGACGCTTCAACTTTAAGATGTTATTTTCACCATCTTGAATTATTTTGTCGGATTCTAGTTTTGCTTTATCACGTGCGTCTGATATCATCTTTTGTGCTTCCTCATTTGCTATATTTTGGGTTTCGATAGTTAATTTTTCGATCTCAAGTTTAGTTTGAGATTTTAAGTCATTTTGCATTACTAAGACATCTTTATGTAAAGAATCTATATCAGATTCTAAACTCGACAATGCGCGTATTATTTTATTTACTTGTTCTCCCAATTATTTTATTATGACAGCACAGTAATTTAACGTTTCATTTTGTAGTTAATAATAAGATCGCTTGTGCCAGATCTCCTTTTGATTCAGTCAATGCAGAAATAGCTTTATCTTCATCAACATTAGCTTGCTGACATATCAACATAATGTCTTCTTCGTTGAAGATAGGTGTGTTTAATTCTTTTTCTTCAAGATCAGTTGCCACAATTTGAAAAATTGAATTGTTTTGTGCTTTCATTTCTGTAACAGATGGTTTATTTATGATTATTTCTTTTGTATTAGTAGTAATTATCACTTTTTGTACATCATGTACTTCGTTCATATCGAGACCCATTTTATCCATCATCCTTCGAAGATGACGATTATTTCCACGCATCATGATATTGTACATTAATTATGTACGTTTTAAACTATTTCGAATTTTCACTGCGACTCCTTGAGTTTGTGAAATTATCATTTCAGATGAGAGCATAGCTTTACCTATAGCAATAACTTTATTTTTGTGCAAAACTGGAACATCTGATTGAATACGAATATTTTTTCCACACCATATAACATGATTACAAAAAACCGACATGCCTTTTTCAATGAATGGTTTTGAAATGTCGTCTACCTCCAAACAATGTGTCAAAAATTTTTTGTTTTTTAAAAGTATATTTGCCAGAAAAATGGTTATTGCTAATCCGCCATCGATCCTCAAAGTACAAAGTAATTCATGATCATGATATACACTACGAAGTCTTCCATTTTTATACGAGAAAGAAAACTTCAATTTTTTTGGCAGAAATTTAGATACGTTACTTCCGAATAGTATATCTATAGTGT
>JAHRAP010000035.1 GCA_020027255.1 Nitrosopumilaceae archaeon
AACATTGCTTGACATTTTAGTGTGTCCAATTGATAAATATTTTCCATAAGAATATGAAGGTACAATCACACATAAAGAACTTATTCGAAAAACATTATTGCCATCGAGAACGATTAGGTTAGCTTTAAGACAATTATTGGATAAAGGTTATATAAAAAAGAAAATTTCGAATAGAGATTCCCGTCAAAAAATATATGAAATATCATAATATTGCAGCACGAATAAATGCGCTGATAATATTTTCTGGAAATCCTGGTCTGCTATCAAATTCTGGATGGAATTGAACTCCCACAAAAAATTTATTTGTAGGATCTTCAATCACTTCGATCCTTCTCCCATTGTCACTTTCTCCAGAAAACACCAATCCATTTTTTTCATATATATCAAGATAATTTTTATTAAATTCGTATCTGTGTCTGTGTCTTTTTATAATCTCATTCATTTTATAGATTTCATAAGTTGACGTATTTTTTTTTATCGTGATTGTGTTTGAGCCTAATCTAAGTGACCCTCCAACTTTTGAAACATCATTTTGTTCTGGTAGTAAATCCACTACAGGATTTTTTGTTGCAGTGCATATTTCTGTCGAATTTGCATCTTCCAATTTGCAACAATGTAATCCAAATGCTACTATAGCTAGTTGAAAACCAAAACATATACCTAGGTATGGGATGTTTTTTTTATATGCGTATTTTGCAGTTTCTATTATTCCTTTTGAACCTCTAATTCCAAATCCGCCTGGTATTAAAATACCATCAAAAGATGATAATTTATTTAAATTAACGTTTTCTGAATCTATTAAATCTATAGATATTGCTTTTTGTAAACTGGCTCCAGAATGTTTTAGAGCATGAACAACACTGACATAACTATCAGATAAACTAACATATTTTCCTATCATTGCAATTTTAATAGTTTTATTACTTTCTTGCAAAGATCTTACAATGGAATTCCATTTATTCCATTTTGTATTATTATATATATTTATTTTATTAAATTTCTGAAATATTGATTTAGTTACACCTTGTTTTGATAATATTTTTGGTATGCTGAAAATTGATTTAACATCATGACACGAAATGACATCATCTACATTGACATTTGTGAACAACGCAATTTTTTTTTTAGTTTTTTCTAATAATGGTTTTTCACATCTTCCAATAATCATATCCGGTTGGATTCCTATTTTTCTTAATTCTTGTACACTATGTTGCGTAGGCTTAGTTTTTTGTTCATTAACAACATCAAGAGATGGTATTAATGTTACATGAATAAATAATACCCATGTGTTACCGAATTCAGCTTTAATCTGTCGTAAAGATTCTAAAAATGGTAAGCTTTCTATATCTCCAACAGTGCCACCACATTCTACTACTGTGACATCTAATTTTTCATCATTAGAAATTTTTTTAATACGGTTTTTGATTTCATCTGTTATGTGAGGAATTATCTGAACGCATGCACCTAAATATTTTCCTTGTCTTTCAGATTCTATTACATGTGAATATATTTGTGCGGTTGTAATGTTATGAGATCTCGACATATCTTTATTTAAAAATCTTTCATAGTTACCTATATCCATATCGCATTCTCCGCCATCTTTAGTGACGAATACTTCGCCATGAGTAATTGGGTTCATGGTCCCAGCATCATAATTTAAGTATGGATCTATTTTTATACATGAGACATTTTGATTAGATAATTGTAGTAATTTTGCAATGGATGCGGTGATGACACCTTTTCCAAGTCCTGACATTACACCTCCAGTAATAAAAATAAATTTATGTTTCACATATGCAATATATTTTTCTTTATTTTTAATGCTTTGTAATGATGTTGCTTTTAGTAGCTAATTTTAATTCATGTATGAATTCTGATATTCTTATCTTGATTTGATTTAATTTAGGATAATTATTGTTGATTATTTTTAACAGTGCACTTCCAATTATTACAGCATCTACATCTTTATCAAATTGCATTATATCTTTAGATGTTGAAATTCCAAATC
>JAHRAP010000036.1 GCA_020027255.1 Nitrosopumilaceae archaeon
ATTTCTTCAGCTCCATCTGGAAATGGAATTTTTAGTGTTCTATCTGCAGTTGTTGTAGTTTCTTCAAAATTAACTTCGTTTCCATCTACTAGTACAATAAATGTATTATCATTCCCTTCATCTTTAGAATCAATCAAATCTCGTACTAGGTTGATTGTGATAGATCCATTTTCGTAAGCCTTCATAATTACATCCAATAATAAGTTATCTTGATCCAGAACCATGTCTAGTACTTTACCATTTGTAATCGTATATGGTATCAAAATATTATTATATTCATCATTAACATTCAATTCGTATATTTGATTTTTTTCAAAAGCAGTTGTTTGGAATTCTATGCTGGTTTCAGCTATATGTGTGCCATAAAATACATCTATAATATAAGTTCCATTATTTCTCCAACCTGGACCATCGGCAATTATTGATCCAATAAAACTAGAATCTTTAGCTACGTCAATTTGTGAAATGTGAATCATGTTATCATCATAAATAACTCGTAATGTGATTGGTGTGTTTGATATCATTGATTTTACATTACCAGTGACAACTATCTGATCTCCACTATCATAATGACTTTTGTCTGTATCTACATGTATGAATGAAGATTGTGCATATGCGTAAATTGGCAAAAATAGAATCAATGTGATAATCAGAATATACTTCATGCCATCAATTAATATTAGTTATATAATGGTATTTGTATTGAACAAGTATCACAACATGTTGATTATATGATTACAAAACCTAAATAACAATTACACTACACACTAATTTTGACTTATTTAAAAAATGAAAAAAATTGATGGATTAGTATCTTGCGAACATGTTAAATCTAGATCTTGTAGTCATCACAACTATTGATGTCACTGCAATTGCTAAAATAAATATTGCAATACTTCCAAATTCTGGTACCACGAACGTTCCTATGATTTCTATTTCTTCAGCTCCATCTGGAAATGGAATTTTTAGTGTTCTATCTGCAGTTGTTGTAGTTTCTTCAAAATTAACTTCGTTTCCATCTACTAGTACAAAGAAATCATCATCAGCATCTCCTATTTTTGCATCTATCGTAGTTCTAGGTAATGTTATGCTTAGCTCACCAGAACCATCAGTTTTAATTGTAGCTACCAATGAATTTGCATCTTCTATCGGTGTTATTTTTGTTACTTCGCCATTTGTAATTTCATATCCGATAATTATGTTTGTGTTTTCAATAGGTATTGTGGGTCCATTTTGTGTAGATGCTATCATGGATTCACTACTACCAAACTCGAATGTTGTTTCATTAGTTCTTGATTCCGTCCCATATAGAACTTTGACTGTGTATATGCCTGACGACTTCCATAATCCTCCGCCTGCGGTTAGCTCTGCAGAGAATTTGTTATCTGCATTAACGTCAACTTGCTTCACTGTTACCAGATTTCCATTTGCTGCTATTACTTGTAGACTGACTGGAAACCCTGATAGTTTCTCTTTAACTTCGCCAGTAATTTTTACTACATCTCCATTATCGTATGATTCTTTATCTGTAGTGACAACTATTGGCTCTATTATTTGTGCAAAAGTCGGTGTTCCACTAATGCTGGCAATTAAAATTGCAAACACAGCGAATATTTTCTTATTAATCATCGTGAATACGGGCTAAATTAATACTATTTAACCTTACGGAAATAAATTAAATTGTTAGTACGTATATATTGCACATCTTTGATAAGTACACCATTGTTTATACAAGTTAATGAGGTGAAACCTTGAACAAAGGCACACCGATTGATATATCTAATCATATTTATGTACCAAAACATGAAATAATTACAAAACAAGAAGCTGAAAAGATACTACAAAAATTTAATTGTAAACCTACTGAATTGCCACTAATATTTGAGAATGATCCTGCAATAATGAAACTTGGAGTAAAACCTGGTGATCTGGTCAAAATAACACGACAAAGTGCTACTGCTGGAGAGAGTTTGTATTATCGATACGTGGTGGAAGTCTAATCATGAACTCTAAAGATCGTTGGCCTATAATACAAGATATATTAAAACGTGAAGGTATTGCCAGACAACATCTAGACTCTTTTAATGAATTTTTGGAACATGGACTTCAAAGTATAATAAATGAAGCAGATCAAATCGAAATTGAAAATTCTGAATACCCATATTATATACAATTGGGTAAAGTTAAATTACAACAGCCAAGAATGATCGAATTAGACGGTTCTATAACACATACAACTCCTACTGAAGGTAGATTACGTAATGTATCCTATGCTTCTCCATTGATGATGGAAACCAGTGTAGTAGAAGATGGGAAAGTGTTAGAATCTCGTTTTATACATGTTGGTGATATGCCGGTGATGGTAAAATCCAATGCTTGCATACTGCATAATTTTTCACAACAAAAACTCATAGAACATGGCGAAGACGCCCATGATCCAGGAGGATATTTCATTATAAATGGATCTGAGAGAGTTATTGTCGGATTAGAAGATCTTTCTTACAATAAAATAATAGTGGAAAAAGATACAGTTGGCGGCAATTTGATATTCAAATCTAAAGTTTATTCATCCATCGTAGGGTATCGTGCAAAACTAGAACTCATTCTGAAAAATGATGGATTGATAGTATCTAGAATACCAGGATCTCCTGTAGATATACCTGTCATAGTTTTAATGCGTGCGTTGGGATTAGAATCAGACAAAACCATTGCATCTGCAGTTTCTCTTGTAGATGAGGTTCAAGATGAATTGGAAGGATCATTTGAGAAAGCTGGTGATATACATACTTCTAAAGATGCTATTATATATATTAGTAAACGAATAGCACCTGGAATGTTAGAAGAATTTCAAATTAAAAGAGCTGAAACATTGCTAGATTGGGGATTATTGCCACATTTAGGCAAACATCCTGAAAATAGAAAAGAGAAAGCACAGTTCATAGGTGAAGCTTCATGTAAACTAATAGAATTAAAGCTAGGGTGGATAGAACCTGATGACAAAGATCATTATGGTAATAAAGTAATAAAATTCGCAGGCCATATGTTAGCAGATCTATTTAGAACTGCTTTTAGAAATTTGGTACGCGATATGAAATATCAATTAGAAAGATCTGGACAGAAACGTGGTATCAATGCAGTGGCAGCTGCAATTAGACCTGGGATAATTACAGATAAACTCAATAACGCAATAGCTACTGGAAATTGGGGACGTGGGCGAGTTGGAGTTACACAATTATTAGACAGAACTAATTATTTATCCACCATCAGTCATTTGAGAAGATTACAATCTCCGTTGAGTAGAACACAACCTAATTTTGAAGCTAGAGATCTTCACGCAACACATTTTGGAAGAATATGCCCAAGCGAAACACCAGAAGGTTCTAACTGTGGTTTAGTTAAAAACTTAGCCCTCTCAGCAATAATATCAATAGATGTATCATCAGACGAAATAACTGAAAAACTATATGAATTAGGCACGATTTACTTTTCTGATGCAACTGATGATATTAAAGAAAAAAGTAGTAGAATATTTGTTGATGGAAAATTAATAGGATACCACATTGATGGAGATAAACTTGCCAAATCTTTACGTGAATTACGTCGTAGTTCGCATATTCACCCACATATCAGCATATCTACTTATACATCACAAATCAAATCTGCAACGCGTAGATTATATGTAAACTGTAATGCTGGAAGAGTTCTTAGACCATTAATAGTTGTTGAAGATGGCAAATCTTTGTTGACTAAAGATTTGCTAGATAAAATAATGAAAAAACTACTTTCATGGAATGATCTATTGCGTATGGGTATTATAGAACTTATTGATGCAAATGAAGAAGAAAATTGCTATGTGGCGCTAGAAGAGAATAATATCAAAGGATATACTCATTTGGAAATATTTTTGTCTACTATATTGGGTGCTGGAGCTTCTGTGATTCCATACCCTGAACATAATCAATCTCCACGAAATACATATGAAGCTGCAATGGCAAAACAAAGTCTAGGTTTTTCTACACCTACAATGAATACTAATACTTATGTTAGGCAACATTTCATGCTTTATCCTCAAACTCCAATAGTTACTACTAAAGCTATGGGCCTATTAGGACTCGACGAACGGCCTGCAGGGCAAAACTGTGTAGTTGCTGTTTTGCCATTTGATGGATATAATATAGAAGACGCAATCGTGTTAAGTAAATCATCAGTTGACCGAGGATTAGCTCGTACATTTTTTTATAGAATATATGATGCAGAAGCTAAGCAATATCCTGGTGGAATGCGAGATAATTTTGAAATACCTAATGCTGAAGAAAATATACGTGGTTATAAAGGCGAAAAATCATATCGGTTATTAGAAGAAGATGGAATAGTAGCTGCAGAGTCTCCAGTTCTTGGTGGTGATATATTGATTGGAAAAACAAGCCCGCCTAGATTTATGGAAGAATATCGTGAATTTGAAACTAGCGGGCCATATAGACGAGATACGTCTATAGGAGTTAGACCTTCAGAAATTGGCGTAGTTGATACGATAGTAATGACACAATCTAACGAAGGTGGAAAAATGTATAAAATAAGAGTCCGTGACATGAGAATTCCAGAAATAGGAGATAAATTCGCTTCTAGACATGGGCAAAAAGGCATATTGGGCATATTAGCTAATAACGAAGATTTACCATATACCTCAGATGGTGTAGTTCCAGACGTTCTCATAAATCCACATGCTTTCCCTTCTAGAATGACTGTAGGAATGTTCCTAGAATCTGTTACCGGTAAAGCTGCTGCATTACGAGGTACACAATTTGATGGATCAGCTTTTGTAGGTGAAAAAATGGATCAGGTTAGAACTACATTAGATGCGGCC
>JAHRAP010000076.1 GCA_020027255.1 Nitrosopumilaceae archaeon
ATTTCTCTCAAATTATAAATTTTAAAAATAAGAGAAAAAAATGGTTATTTATCCTCGTCCTTGTGCGTAGTACCTTCCTTGTTTTGCTCTAACAAAGAATGCTATTGCGATTCCGCCGAAAACAGCACCTGCAATGACAGAAGCTCCCAATACACCACTCGCGTCAAGGTAAGGAGTACCAGATCCTGTAGATGGATTATCTGCAGCATAATCTACTTTTCGTTTTGCCAATTCCAATGTTTCTTCCAATGTATTTACACCTGTTTCACCGGCTTGTCCCACATTTCCCATATATTGAGCGAATGCAGGGAGTACAGTTCCAGATGAAAAGAGGACTGCAAATAAAGTCACTAAACGTATATTATTCATTTTATCTGTTCAATCATTATTTGGTATTTAACTTTTTACTTTAACATGATGAAAAATACATTTATTGTAATTCATAATATAATTATAGTGTATGAGTAGATTACACACGCACAAACACGGCAAATCACATTCTACAAGGCCTATAAATGTAAGAATGCAACCATGGATTTTCCAAAAACCTGATGAAATTGTAGAATTAATAAAAAAGTACAGCAAAGATGATTTGAGCTCTAGCCAAATTGGTATTAAACTAAGAGATCAGCATGCAATTCCGCTTGTAAAACCAGTGATAAAAAAATCAATTACCAAAGTGTTAGACGAAAATAAATTAAATAAAGAAATACCTGAAGATTTAACGAATATAGTTAAAAAAGCAATAGGATTACAAAAACATCTAAAAACTCACAAATCAGACAAAAGAAATATCAGATCTTTAGAATTGATCGAAGCAAAAATTCATAGACTTTCTGAATATTATAAAAAAATTAGCAAGTTAGAACGGAACTGGAAGTATAAATCAATTGTGGCACAACTAGAATAAATGATAAAGAAATTAGATCTAGCGCTATCTTATTTTAATGATAAAATTAATGAATGTATTAAAACAAATAAATCAATAATTGTTATAACACACATAGATTGCGATGGACTAGTATCAGGCAGCATAATAATGAAATCTTTAATACGTGCAGGAATAAAATGTACAATAAGATCAGTTAATGAATTTAGTGATAAACTAATCGAAAATCTCAAAACTTGTTCAAGTGATTTTTATTTGATAACAGATATGGGGAGTCAATTTTCACAAGAGCTTGATTTGAATTTATCAGATAAATGGATAGTGTTGGACCATCATAGAGTATCAGAAGTAGAATTGGATAATGAAAGAATCATCAATGCATGGAGATATGGTATTGATGGAGGAAAAGAAATATGCGCTGGTGGAATGGCGTATTTAGCATCATGTAAACTGGACGACAAAAATGAAGATTTGTCATGGTTACCAATAATTGCAGCACTAGGAGATAGACAAGATCATGGAAAAAAAAAATCGTTTACTGGTATAAATAACGAAATTGCGAAAGCTGCCACAGAAAGACATCAGATCGAGACTAATTTAGATTTGTTACTAGTCGGTAGAGAAACAAGACCGATACATAACGCATTAGCTTCAACATCAAATCCGTTTATACAAGGCCTTACATGGAATAATGACGCTTGCTTATCATTATTGAATTCTTTAGGCATACAACTTAAGGATGGAAAAAAATGGAGAGTTGCATCAGAGCTAAAAGACGACGAAAAAATGAAAATTATAGAAGGTATTACAAAATTCACTGTTAGTAAAAATGCTACAGAAATAACTGATGAATTAATTGGGTATGTATATACTTTACCGAATGAAAACAGACGTAGTTTTTTGCATGATTGTAGAGAATTCTCTACTATGTTAAATTCATGTGGAAGAATTAAGAAATCAGGAGTCGGCATTTCTTTATGCATGGGTAATAGAAATAGCATTACAGAAGGAGAAAACATATTATCAGAATATAGAAAAATGATAAGAAAACAGATGAATATTTTAACTAATGAACGATGGAGAATAAATAATAATAAAAATTTTACTGTTGTTAATGGTACAGATGTTGTTCCAGAAACCATGACAGGGACTATATGCTCTTTAATGGCATCGTCTCCAAAAAATGATAGAAAGATAGTCGTAGTTATAACTAATGGAGAAAATAATATGGTGAAGATTTCTTCAAGAAAGCCAGTTATATGCGAATCAGATATCAATTTAAATGATATTATGCAAAAATGTGCCAAAAAAAATAATGGCGTGGGAGGAGGTCATAACAATGCAGCAGGGGCTAAAATATCTAAAACAAAAATAGATGAATTTTTAGAGTGTTTAGAATACAATGCATCAATCATGTAAAATTAGAATAAATATAAGATGTGTATCAAAAAATATGTCAAAATCAATCATAAAGTCTCTTGGTCCAGATAATATCAAATTTCCTAAAAATTTAATGCTACAGATAACAGATAATGCTAATTTGTTAACTTTGGATTTTACAAATAATGAAGATATGGGAAAGCTAATAAACACAATCGATGAAGTTTTGGCTCACATACAACTAATTATAAAAGTGATAAATGATGTTAGATCCTAAGCTAATTCGTAATAATCCCAACATGATAAAAATAATGTTAAAAAACAGAAATATAAAATTTGATTTAGATGATTTGGTATTACTAAACAATAAAATTCATAATTTAACTATCAAGATAAATAAATTACGCAATATGAAAAATGAATTCTCTCAACTAATTTCAATTATTAAAAAGAAAGACTACAAGCATGAAAATTATTTAAATAAGATATTTACAAAATACGCCATTTGCGAACGTGAACCAAAAGTAATAATCAAAAAAATGCAAGAAATATCAAATACACTTAAAATACTGGAAAACGATAACAATGGCTTAAGACTGAAATATCACAAATTATTACTCGAATTGCCAAACATAATTCATGAATCTGTACCTATAGGAATTGATGGGTCATTTAATAAGATAATTAGAAAATATGGTGAAATTCCACAATTTGATTTTGAAATACGTAATCATATAGAAATTTGCGACAAATTAGATCTAGTAGACATTGTTCGAGCTTCCAAAGTTTCAGGATCTAGGTTTTATTATCTAAAAAATGATCTTGCAAGATTAAATCAAGCTATTGTTAGTTATGGATTAGATTTCTTATATGAAAAGGGATATAAGATAATACAAACTCCATATATGATTAATAAAAAATCTATGGAGGGGTCAATAATTGCGAATGATTTTAAAAATGTCATATATAAAATAGAAAATGAAGATCTTTATCTAATAGGCACTTCAGAACATGCAATAGCATCAATGCATTCAGATGAAATATTACAAGGAAATGAGCTACCTATCAGATATGCTGGATTCAGTACTTGTTTTAGAAAAGAAGCTGGCGCTCATGGTATAGATCAGAAAGGGATTTTCAGAGTACATCAATTTGATAAAATTGAGCAGTTTGTATTCACAAAACCTGAAAATTCATGTGTCGAACACGAAAAAATATTAGCTAATACTGAACAATTTTATCAAAATATAGGCATACCTTATAGAATAGTGTTATTATCAAGTGCAGATATGGGAAAAGTTTCTTCGAAAACATATGACATAGAAGCTTGGATGGCAGGACAAAATGAATACAAGGAAGTAGTCTCATGTTCCAATTGTGTTGATTATCAGGCACGAAGACTAAAAATCAGATTCAAAAATAAACAAAAAGACAAGCCTATTTATGTGCATACTTTAAATAGTACATTAGTGGCTACATCACGTATTTTAGTTTCGATTGTTGAAAATTTTCAGACGAAAGATGGGCACATATGTGTGCCAAAAATATTACAAAAATATTTAGGAAAACATATAATTTGATCATTGTAAATAGAATTCAAGGTTAGTAGTTTGGTACGAAGAAAAACAAGAGTTAAAGACAAATGGAGAGAGAAAAAATGGATCAATGTACTTGCACCAGATTCGTTTAATAATATTCAAATAGCATATATTCCGATAACAAACGAAGAAAATTCTATGGGGAGAGTTATCGAGGTAACGTTATTTGATATACTTAAAGGAGATACATCACAATATCAGTATAAAATGTATTTTCAAATAAATAAGATTGAAAACGACAAAGCTGTCACCATATTCAAAAGATATGAATACGCTAAAGAATTCTTACGAAGTTTAGTGAGACGTGGATCTTCAAAGATTAATTTCATTTATACAGTTAAAACAAAAGACGGCTATGTTTTTAGAATTAAAATGATAGCCTTATCAAACAGACAATTAAATACATCTAGGAAACATGCACTTAGAGTGATAGCAAAAAACATAATGGAAAAAACAATAAGAAATTTTACATTAAGCGGAAGACGAAAAATGCCCAATAAAAATACATACATAGAAATTGAACCAGAAATTATAGAAATTAATAAAATTTTAACCAAACATAAATTAACGAGAGAGCAATTAATAGACATAGGAATATTAATAGGGACTGATTTTAATCCGCATAGTTTTCGCGGAATAGGGGCAAAAACTGCTTTAAAGTTAATTCAACAATATTCTAAATTAGAAAATATACCTAAAATCAATGAAGAATTGACTAAGATCAAATTTAATGACATTCGTAAAATATTTTTAAAGCCTAATGTTGCAGATATAAATGAAATAAATTTCCGTGAAGTAAACTATGAAAAAATAACAGAATACCTAATAAATGAAAGAAGTTTTTCTTCACTTAGAATAAAATCTACTATGAGCAAAATGAAAATAAACATTCAAAAAAGAAGCCAATCTCTAGAAAAATGGTTTAATTAATGATACAATAAATCACGATCAACTACAAACATAAAATGTTAATACATGTTTAATTTGATACACATACTTCATCATTTGTATTTTCGTCAATTTGTTGTTTAGTCATATTCGTGTTAATTGTGTTATTTTGATTCAACTCATTATTTGTTATCGTATGTAACATAGGAGTTGGCCCTTGTTGCGGGACTTCAGGAAATTTTAATTTGGTTTCTGATTCCATTTTTGATGCATCTAAGTATGAAATTGCTGATTCCTGAATCTGTGTTTGTTTATTTTCATCGTCATGCATATTATCAATTGTCAGATCAGTAATTCTACGCTGAATGTTTGTAATTTCCATGATTTCATGATTAACATGATCTATTAAATCAGTATTGTATGATTTTATAGAATCAAATAATGTTAGATCAATCTCATTACTCTTATATTGT
>JAHRAP010000061.1 GCA_020027255.1 Nitrosopumilaceae archaeon
ATAATTCATTCATATTATTAATTATTAATTCTTCCATTACTTATTCCTACTTGCTTACCAATGTGATATTTAGTTATATTTATCAACGGTAGCGCCGATGCATATGGTTTAGAAACAGATCCTATGATCTCCATAATTTTACCAATTTTGATATTTTTATCATCTATGATGACTTGACCTTCAAATGCAATATGTCGTAATTGTATTATTAATCTCCCACTTTTTGCTAAATGTATTATTTTTCCAATAGTTTTCAATTATAATAGTGTTATTTTGACATTATCATATGCTTTTGTCAAATTTACTTTAGCTATAAGCTATTGTTTTGTTTAGATCTGATTGATATTAACGCAGTTGCAATTTTATCAACAATATTTATTTTGTTCTGCGATTTTTTTATTGAAAGATATCCTGATTTCGTGCACGGTCTTCTTGGAAATTTGCAATTTTTAGAATCTACTATGGAGAATCCAGCACTGACAGATGCATTTGTCAATTCTTCCAACGTAGGATCAAATATTGATTTGTTGCTTGGCACTCTTCTTCCATCATTTCTTGTTAACGATTTGTTAAAATAATCTAGCCATACTATTACATTATTATAATCTTTCATACCGCATATTTTATTGCGTTAACTACTCCGCTCTGTCCTGGCTTTGAAATCACCACGCATTTACCATTCTCAGTTTCTAATATGGCTCCTTTTGTAATTACTCCTCTTCTTTGATAATCATTATTTGCTTTATTCTCTAGAACTTTGATTATTTTTAATTTTTGGACTTGCGATCCAATAGATACATTAGCAAAGTCTATCTTTTTTAAAGCGTTTTTTGTATTATTACCACGTGCACGTCTTTGAACTACTATTTGTTTACCTAGTAATGCTTCATTTGGATACCTATCAATTTCATGTTTTCTTCTAGTTCTTAATGGGTGTTTTTTACCTCCAGTTAATTTACGTTTAGATAAATTTTCTATTGATTTCTTCATACCAATTCTCTAAAACAACCATAATTTATACGATTTTACTATATATTTTGATTTATTCTTTTATTTTTGAATAATTTTTTCTTAATATATTCAATATCGCCATCAAGCCCAAAATATTTTTGGAATTTTTCAGTTGTGGTATAAGTTTTTAATCTTCCTGCAGAATCACGTTTTACGTAGTCCAGACGTCTTAATTCTTTTAAGTGCATATATACTCCAGTCCCTCGTGTTTCTACCAATTGTTTTGATGATATTGGTTGCATGTATGCAATATATGATAAAGTTTTTAATGTTGCGCCTGAAATAGTTGGTTTAGATGCGTATCGTCTAACTATTATACTATATTCTGGTTTTATCTGAAATACATACGATTTATCTGGCAACATTGCAATTTCTATTGCATTAAATGCAGATTTTGTTTTTTGTATTATTCTATCTAACAATAGCATTGTTTTTCGTTTAGATTCTGTTCCAGACGCTTTAATTAATTCTTCCAAGCTTAATGGTCTTCCTGACACATATAACGCTACTTCCAATCTTGAAATTGATTCTTTATTGTTTATTTTTAGCATTTATCATCAAAGAAATTTTAATATCCACATCTGTTTGTACTAATTCTATCTTTTCATCTTTAGCAAGAAATAATGCAGCCAGAAAGCATCTTATAGCTTCTATTGGTTTTAATTCAGACGTTATATCATTAAAAAACAAAATTTGTTTCGTTTGAAAATTATTCATAATGACTTCTTCATATTCTTTAATTATATTTTCATATGATATTAGATGCTCTTTAAAATATGGAACTGGTTCTATCGGTTCTATTTTTTTGTTGTGAATTATTGGATTTGTAATAGAATTGGTAAGATTTCCAAGAACTTCTAGCAATTCATTTAGAGTTACTGGATATGTTGTTTCATGTCTGTACGGTATATCTAAAACTTTAATATCCACATTATGTTTTTTATGAGTAATTTTTTTGGCTACAGGTTGTGGTTTATGTAACGAAAATATTGTTTCAACTTTCATTTTATGGATCAATGACGAAGATAAAGCTGCCATCCCTGCTATTTTTAAATCCTTGTCACTAGATTTGTTTAAAACACTGATGAGCGCTTCCAATATCTCTATCACATTTATTTCCCATATGTTTTTTTGAGATATTGATTTTGGATCAAGTAATACATTAATTGAATTTTGAGTTATTTCTAATTTTTTATCAGACACATAAAATTTATCAAATTCTAAATAATATGTTTTTCGTATTTTAAACTCTTATATTATTGAAATTATTCATCACAAGAATGAAAGCTGCTAGGATAATATCTCCAAATAAACCATTGGAGATCTGTAATATGACTCTGCGTCAATTGAACGAATTTGAAGTAAAAATTAAGGTTAAAGCTGCCGGTATATGCCATAGCGATCTGCATTTACATGAAGGTGGTTATGATGCTGGCGACGGAAATTTTTTAAGTGTTACTGATCGAGGTGTAAAATATCCAATAACCCCTGGTCATGAAATAGCTGGAACTGTAACCGATGTTGGTAAATCAGTAACTAATATCTGTATCGAAGATGATGTTTTAGTGTATCCTTGGATAGGTTGTGGTATTTGTTATACATGTAGAAATGGAGATGAACATATTTGTGAATTTCCAAAATCTATTGGCGTATTTCAAGATGGTGGTTATGCTGAATTTGTTATAATACCACATTACAAATTTTTGATTAATGTATCTAAACTCAATCTAGATGAAATTGCATCATTAGCATGTTCGGGTTTAACTTCTTTCACATCTATCCAAAAAGCGAATATTTTACCACGTCATAAGTTAGTCATAATGGGTGTAGGTGGGCTTGGATTGATGGCAGTGCAACTAGCTAGATCTATTACCAACTCAACTATCGTCTGCATTGGACGTAATAATGAAAAATTAAGTACAGCACAAAGATTAGGTGCTGATTATGTTATAAATTCAACAGAATCTGATATTGAATCTGAAATATTTTCCATCAATAAAACTGGCGTTGATTGTGTCATAGACTTCATTAATTCGCCATCTACTGCAAATACGTCTATGAAAATATTAAAAAAATGTGGTCGATTGATCCTGGTAGGGCTTTTTGGTGGATCTATGAATTTGTCATTACCAACAATTCCATTAAAATCAATAACCATTGAAGGAGCTTATACTGGAAATTATAATTCATTAACGCAACTGCTCGAACTTGCAAAACGTGGTGTGGTCAAACCACTA